>DATETD010000046.1:0-13611 GCA_035283885.1 Rhodocyclaceae bacterium | reverse complement strand
TCCGCTGCTTTCTCCTTTCCGCGCCACCTTACTGGGCCTAGGCGTCGCGGCATCGCTTTTTACCGTCAATATGGCGTTCTGGCATTTGGGCGACATACTGCTCCCACTGGCCAACGGCATGATCGCAGTCGTGCTGCTGTACGCCATAAACATGTCATGGGGGTACTTCGTCGAATCGCGCACCAAACGCCAACTGACGGGCTTGTTCGGTCAATACGTTCCGCCCGAGCTGGTCGAAGAAATGAGCCGCGATCCCGAGCACTACAGTATGGCGGGGCGTAAAGCCGAACTGACGGTGCTGTTCTCCGATGTGCGCGGCTTCACGACGATATCGGAAGGCCTCGAACCGGACGAACTCGCCGCATTGATGAACGAATATCTCGGCGCCATGACCATAGTCGTTAGAAAACATCGCGGCACGCTCGACAAATATATCGGCGACGCGATTATGGCCTTTTGGGGCGCGCCGCTCGACGACGCCGACCATGCAAAAAACGCCGTCAGAACCGCACTGGAAATGCATCAAGCCCTGCATGAACTGAATAAGCGCCTAGCCGCCAAAAAGTGGCCGGAACTCAAGATCGGCGTCGGCGTCAACACCGGACCGATGACCGTCGGCGACATGGGTTCGCCCGTGCGTCAGTCCTACACGGTGATGGGCGATGCGGTCAATCTCGGCTCTCGACTCGAAGGCATCACCAAGCAATACGGCGTCGGCATCATTGCGGGCGAGGTCACGCGCGAACTATTGAAAAAGGAATTCGTCTTCCGCGAGCTCGACCGAGTGCGCGTCAAAGGCAAGGAAGATCCTGTCGGCATCTACGAACCGGTGGGTGAAGAAGGACAGATCGCGCGCGAAACGCTCGACGAGCTTAAACTGTGGAATCAGGCGCTACGCGCCTATCGCGCCCAAGACTGGGATCAAGCGGAGGTCACGCTAATGAACCTTGAGCGGATCAATCCTCGTTATCTGTATCAGTTATACAACAAACGCATCGCACATCTACGCCAAGAGCCTCCCGGCGCCAATTGGGACGGCGTCACCACGTTTGAAACCAAGTAACGCGACAATCATGAAGGTACGAATCTTAGGATGCAGCGGTGGGATCGGCGGGCGCCATCTACGCACAACCTCAATGCTGGTGGATCACGATATCCTGATCGATGCCGGCACCGGCGTCGGCGATCTGGCGATCGCCGAGTTGGTGCAGATCGATCATGTGTTCATTACCCATTCGCACCTCGATCATCTGGCCTGCTTGCCGTTCATCATCGACACCGTCGCCGATATGCGCAATCGACCGCTCACGGTCCACGCCACCGAAGGCATACTCGAAATCCTTAAAGCCCATATTTTCAACTGGGCGATCTGGCCCGATTTCAGCGTCATTCCCACCGAAGAAAAGCCTTTCTTGCGTTACGCCACGCTGCATGTGGGCGAAGCGGTCGATTTGAACGGTCGCAAAATCATGGCCTTACCCGCCAACCATACCGTCCCGGCCGTCGGCTACCACTTGGATTCGGGGCAAAACAGCCTAGTATTCACCGGCGACACCGGCCCCTGCCCCGAACTTTGGCAATATGTGAACAAAATCCGCAATCTGCGCTACTTGATTATCGAGTGCGCATTTTCCGACCGAGAGAAAGCCTTGGCGATCGCTTCTCGCCATCTATGTCCCAGCATGCTGCTCGCCGAGTTGGAGCAATTGCAACGCGATGCCGAAGTGTTCATCACTCACCTTAAGCCCGGCCAAATCGAACTCACCATGCAGGAGATCGAGGATCGCATCGGCGAATTCCGCCCCAGCATGCTGCAAAACAACCAACTGTTCGAGATCTGACGATGGTCGACGCCATTCGCCTTGAACTTCTACAGCGCCTGCACCCCCTGAAATTTCTCAGCGCCGAAGGCCTGCGCGAATTGATCCCGATTTGCCGCCTGCACGCATTCGCCAGAAATAGCGATCCGGTGCATGCCGCCGCATGGGAAGGACAGGTCGTTTATCTCTTGCGCGGGCAACTTAAAGTCGATCATATCGACGCCGGCGCCCGAGTCATCGTCGGCAGTTTCGAGCATGGCGCGAGTCCGCTGATCTGGAACAATAAACGTCCGCTTAAAACCAAAGCCATTACCGATGTCGAACTTCTGAGCTTGGACGAAGAGACCTTGGACATCATCGTTACCTGGAATCAGTTGACGCCGACGATGGAACAATCCGAACAAGCCGGCGACGCCACCGAATGGCAGAAGATGTCCGGCCTGTTCACGGCCGACAGCCTGACGCAAGGCGCCTTCGCCTCCTTACCTCCCGCCAACATCCAGAACCTGCTGACGCGCTTCCAGCATGTCGAGGTCAAGCGCGGCGACACGCTGGTGCGTCAAGGCGACTCGGGCGATTACTATTACTTGATCGAAAGCGGTCGCTGTCGCGTATCGCGCCAAGTCGCCAATTCTCAAGTCGAATTGGCCGAACTTAAGGAAGGGGATTCCTTCGGCGAAGAAGCGCTGGTCGCGGACACTCCGCGCAACGCCACCGTCACCATGAAAACCGATGGCATGCTATTGCGCCTATCGAAGCAGGATTTCCATCAACTGCTGCGCGCCCCGCTGCTGCAAAGACTCGGTTGCGACGCCGCCCAACAAAAAGTCGCCGCCGGAGCGCAATGGATCGACGTGCGCTTCCCCGCCGAATATCAAGCCGACGGCTTCGCCGGAGCGATCAATATTCCACTGAACGATATTCGCCAAATAGCGAATACTCTTAATCCAACTACAGAATATATCGTGTACTGCCAAACCGGTCGCCGCAGTTCCGCGGCGGCGTTTCTACTCTCCCAACGCGGGCTGCATGCCTTTTTGTTGGAAGGCGGAATGAGGGGATGCGCCAACACACGGGAGTCTGCTGCATGAGCGCCATGAATCAGCCACAAGATGCATCGATGTCGGACGTCAATAGTCGTCTGCTTTTCTTCAAGAACCTGCAAACCGTCACCAACAAAATCCACGCCACCTCCAACATCGACGAAATCATGCTGGAGCTGTCGACCGAAATATGCAGTTTATTTAATGCCGACCGCTTGACGATTTATGCCGTTGGAGACGATAAAGCCTCGATCGTATCCAAAGTTAAAACCGGACTGAACTCCTTCAAGGACTTGCGCCTACCGATCGCCGATCAGAGTATCGCCGGCCATGTGGCGCTATCGAAAAAGATCGTCAACATCCGCGACGTGTATGACGATGCCGAACTCAAGACCATCAACCCCTCGCTGCGCTTTCTACAGGAAGTCGACAAGCGCACGGGCTATCGCACCAAACAAATGCTGGTGTCGTCGATTGTCGATCTCAAGACCGGCGAACTGCTGGGCGTGGTGCAGATCATCAACAACAAAGCCGGACATCCCTTCCCTCCCGTCGCGGAAGAAGGCATCAAGGGTCTGTGCGAAACGCTGGCGATCGCCTTTACGCAGCGCAACAAACCCCAAGCGATCAAAACCAAATACGATTGCCTGGTCGAAGACTCGGTGCTCGGACCGCAAGAACTGGAACTGGCCACCCGCACCGCGCGGCGAAAAAATTTGGATATCGAAGACGTGCTCATCAATGAGTTCTCCGTCAAACTTGCCGCGCTAGGCGCGGCGCTCTCCAAGTTTTTCAAGGTGCCTTACGAGCCTGTCAGGCCGGATCGCATCAAACCACTGGATCTGCTCAAGAACCTTAAACGCGAGTATCTCGAACAGAACAAATGGGCGCCGGTCGAAGAAGGGCCGGAGGGTATCGTCGTCGTCTGCCCCGATCCCGAGCAGGTCAAAGTCTCGCGCGTCGTCAATAATATTTTCCCGCGCGCCAAAATCGCGTATCGCGTCACCTCGAATAACGAATTCCGCCAAACCCTAGACCAACTCTTCGGCGCCAGCGCCGCGCCGGGCTTTACCGACGACAGCTCGATCGGCGATCTGATGAGCAGCCTGGGCGACGACGGCGTCGACGACGAAGGCGCCTCAAACGACGTCGTATCCGCCGCCTCGGACAACGAACTGGTCAAACTGGTCAACAAAATCATTATCGACGCCTATCAGCAAGGCGCTTCCGACATCCATATCGAGCCGGGGCTGGGCAAAGATAAGGTGTTGGTGCGCTTCCGTCGCGACGGCTCTTTGGCCAAATATGTCGAAGTTCCGGCCAGTTACCGCAATCCTATGGTCGCACGCCTTAAGATCATGTGCGATCTGGATATTGCCGAACGCCGCAAGCCGCAGGACGGCAAGATCAAGTTCAAGAAATTCGGTCCGCTCGACATCGAACTGCGCGTCGCCACCATCCCATCGACCGGCGGGGTCGAAGACGTGGTGATGCGGATTCTGGCCGGGGGCGAGCCGATCCCGCTCGACAAACTCGGCGTGCTGCCGACGAATCTAAGCAAGCTCAAAGCCACCATTTCCAAACCCTACGGCCTGTTCTTCGTCTGCGGCCCCACCGGCTCGGGTAAAACTACCACGCTGCATTCGGTGTTAGGCTACCTCAACACCGTCGACACCAAAATCTGGACCGCCGAAGATCCGGTAGAAATCACGCAAAAAGGTTTGCGTCAAGTGCAAGTCAACAAGAAGGTGATGGACTTCGCCACAGTGATGAAAGCCTTCTTGCGCGCCGACCCTGACATCATCATGGTCGGCGAAATGCGCGATGCCGAAACCACCGGTATCGGCATCGAAGCCTCGCTCACCGGCCACTTGGTGTTCGCCACGCTGCACACCAACAGCGCACCCGAATCCATCATCCGCCTGCTCGACATGGGCATGGACCCGTTCAACTTCTCCGATGCGCTACTCGGCATTCTGGCGCAGCGCCTAGCCAAGCGCCTATGCAAATGCAAGGAAACCTATGTGCCGGACGCCGCCGAAGTCGAACTGTTCATGAAAGAATATTGTAGCGAGCTGATCAGTACCGACAGTTTCAAGAACGACTTCAAGAAAGCTTACGACGCCACCTTAGCGCGGCTCACCAAGGATTACGGCAAGGACGGGCAGTTGGTATTCACCCGCGCCAAGGGCTGCGATATCTGCGGCAACAGCGGCTACAAGGGTCGAGTCGGCTTGCACGAACTGATGATAGGCACCGAACCACTCAAAAAGCTGATTCAGGAACATGCCCGAGTCGCGCAGCTCTTTTCCCAAGCGCTCGAAGACGGTATGCTGACATTGAAAATGGACGGTCTCGAAAAGGCATTGCAAGGCATTACCGATATCAAACAGGTACGCGCCGTGTGCATCAAGTAAGCCCCTTGTAAAAGTCGGCGCTGGCGGGACGGATCGGCGGTCGAATCCGGACCGGCTTCCGCCACGGACGCACGACGCCGCCGAAACCCCTCCTCGACCTCATGATTTGTTTTAGTTGGAGTTATCTATTATGGCAAGCACGGACAATTTATTTCGTCGTCTTGAGCAACTTAACGAGATCGGGGTCGCGCTATCCAAGGAACGCGATATCACGCGCCTGCTGGAGACGATCCTGGTGGCGGCGAAAACCATCACGCACGCCGATGGCGGCACGCTCTACCGCGTCACCGAAGACGGCAAATCGCTGCGTTTCGAAATCATGCGCACCGACTCGCGCGGCATTGCGCTCGGCGGCACCACCGGCAAACCGATCAAATTTCCCCATCTGCCGCTGATTAAAGAAGACGGCAAACCCAACGATTCGATGGTCGCCGCCTATGCTGCGATCCACGACAAAACCGTCAATATCGTCGACGCCTACACCGAACCCGGCTTCGACTTTTCCGGTACGCAAAGCTTCGACGAACGCACCAGCTACCGCTCGCAATCCTTCCTTACGGTGCCGATGAAAAACCACGAAGGCGAAATCATCGGCGTATTGCAGCTCATCAATGCACAAAAGGAAGACGGCGAAGTCACGACCTTCTCTTCCGCCGACCAAAGCCTCGTCGAATCGCTGGCCTCGCAAGCCGCCATCGCCCTGACCAACCGGCTACTGATCACCCAACTGGAAGAACTGTTCGAATCCTTCATCAACCTGATCAACTTGGCGATCGACGAAAAATCGCCGTATACCGGCGGCCACTGCCAACGCGTCCCCGCCTTGACCATGATGCTGGCCGAAGCGGTGAACGCCACCCTGGAAGGGCCGTTGGCGGAGTTCGCGATGACGGATCGCGACCGCTACGAACTCAAGATATCCGGGCTACTGCACGACTGCGGCAAAATCACCACCCCGGTGCATGTCGTCGACAAATCCACCAAGCTGCAAACCCTGTTCGACCGCATTCATCTGATCGACACGCGGTTCGAAGTGCTCAAACGCGACGCCGAAATCGAGCGGCTGCGCGCACAACTCGACCTGCCGCCGCCTGCCGACCCGCAAGCGATCGCGGCGACTCAAGAAACGTACCAAGCAAAGCTGCGCCAAATCGACGACGACCGCGACTTCCTGCGCAAAATCAATATCGGCGGCGAATTCATGAAAGACGACGCCCTACAGCGCCTGCAAACCCTGAACGAAAACTACGCCTGGACCGACACCGAAGGCCGGCACAACCGTTTTCTGAGCGAGGACGAACTGACCAATCTGAGCATACGCGCCGGCACCTTGACGCAAAAAGAACGCGACATCATCAACTATCACATCGTCGCCACCATCAAAATGCTGGAACAACTCCCCTGGCCCAAGCACCTGAAGAACGTCCCCGAATACGCCGGCGGCCATCACGAACGCATGGACGGCAAAGGCTACCCCAAAGGACTCACGCGCGAGCAAATGTCGCTGCAAGCGCGCATGATGGGCATCGCCGACATCTTCGAAGCGCTGACCGCGCGCGACCGCCCCTATAAGGAAGGCATGAAGCTATCCCAAGCGATCGGCATTATGGAGAAATTCAAGCTCAACGGCCATATCGACCCGGACCTGTTCGACGTATTCGTCAAACAGAAGGTGTATCTTAAATATGCCCAACAATTTCTCGATCCAAAGCAGATCGACGAAATCGTCCAATAAGCGCGTCCAATCGGCGTCGGCGCCTTAAAAGTCGGCGCTGGCGAGACGGATGGCGACGACGATGTTTGCGGTCGTCTTCATGCCTCGACTCATGGCTCCGTCAGCTTAAAAAAACGATCCAGGATAATGAAATGATCCTCGAAGAATCGATCCTCCATCCCCGCCAACTCGGCGCTTGGAACCCATCTAGCATCCATCGCATCGTCCGCGCCTTTCACTTGCGGCAAAGGGGTTTGTCCGAGATCGAAGAAATGCACATGGGTAATCGTGCGACCGCGAATGCTGCGGTCGGGGTGATCGAACACCACGCGATCCACCAAGGCCTGTTCCAAAATCGGATCGGGTAGCGCCACCCCGGTTTCCTCGCGCAGTTCGCGCATTGCGCCTTGCAATAAACGCTCGCGCGGTTCGAGGAAGCCGCCCGGCACGGCCCAGAGTCCTTTGCCCGGAAAGCGTCCACGCCGAATCAACAGCACATGAGCGCTCGCGCGCACCACCGCATCCACGGTGACGAACGGCCCCTCGCCCCATTCCTGTTTGTAGCGCTCGACCGCCAAATGCTCTTCGCGCATGCAGGCGAAATGCGGCAACCGCCGCCAGCCCAGTAGATACTGCGCCACAGGTGCAGGCGTCAAGCGCGAAAGCAAGGCATGAGCCGACGCCGCATCTTCGTCCTCGAAAAAAATCCGACGCAAGCGGGTCGCATCGATATCGCCGAATTGCGGCGTTACGATGCTGTCCCACTCGGGAAAGCGGTTCAAATACCGACTCGATGCATCCTTCTTGAAGCCGACCAGCGCCACCGTGTCGCCAGCGGCGATCAGCGGGCGCACCGCCTGCGCCACCGCATCGCGCCAACGACTCTCGTCATAGTAATCGCGCATCGGCGCAAAGCTCAAACGCGACGCCTGAGACTCGTCCAGGGAAGCGCGTATCATCGCCGCACGCTCTTCCCAAGTGAAGGGATTCTTGGCGTTGCGCGCCTGCAAGGCGGAACCTAGCACCACGATCGCGCGCGAAGCCGACGCCAAAGCGTGCGCCAGCAAGGCGGCATGACCGTTATGAAACGGTTGAAACCGGCCAATCAACACCGCTACATCGAAATTCCGCTGAGTTTCCACCGCCTGCTCCCCAAAGACCGACCACCGCATTGCGACGCAAACGGCGAACGCGCGCGCCTATCGCGCGCCTACTTGGCGATGGGGTAACAGCTCACCCGGTTGCGTCCTGCATGTTTGGATTCGTACAAGGCTTCGTCGGCGCACGACACCAGATGGCCCGAGGTTTGGCCTTCCTGCAACTGCGCCACGCCGACGCTGACCGTTACCGAGACCTGACCGCCGTCCGGCAGATCGATCACCAGATTCTCGATCGCGAGACGCAAGCGATCCAGCAGCGAGCGCGCATCGTGCTGGGCGACGTGGGGCAGAATCAGCGCAAACTCCTCGCCGCCATAGCGACAAAAAGTATCCGAAGCTCTGAGCATGGACTGCAAGCGCGCCGCCAGATGGCGCAGCACCATATCGCCGCCGGGATGACCGTAGGTGTCGTTGATCAATTTGAAATGGTCGATATCGATCATCGCCATCGACAACGGCCAGTTGTGACGACGCGAACTCAATACGCCCTGAGTAATCTGCTCGTCGAAAAACTTGCGGTTGTAGATTCCGGTCAGACTGTCGCGCTGATTCAGTTCTTCCAGATCCAGCGCACGATCCTGCGTTTGATCCAGTAAACGAACCGCATTGGCCAGTTCGGTCATGTCGTGAATCACCACGCAAGCCCCTTGCACGGTGCAGGATTCGTCATGGATCGGAAAAATCGATACGTCCTGATACATGAACTCGGCTTCGCCGGCCAATACGGGCGATGCCTTGAAGCGGAACAAATACGGGCGCTGCCGCCACGAGCTGAACGAAGGCGTCTTCAGCACCAGACAACTCTTGATCTTTTTTTCCAGCCAGTTGCGATTCAGCTCGGGAAACACCTCGAACAGATTCTTGCCGAGCACTTCCTCGGAGCGGATATTACTGTTCAACTCCATAAAGCGGTTCCACACCACGATGGCGAAACGCCGGTCCACCGCCACCATGCCGACGGTCAGCAGATTGGCGACGATACTCGGATAATCGAAGGCGACTCTTTGCTGCGCATCCATAAGTCATCCCATCACGCGCCGCGACAACTCGCGTTTCATGCTGGAGAGGCACTCCGGCGATACGGTAATGACCAGTTCGAATGGAACGTCGTGTTCTTCGAGATGAAACACGATATCGATTTGCAAGGTTTTCCCGCTCCACACCGGCAGGTCGCCGAACAAACGCTGCACCGCGTCGCGCGCAGGCGCATCGAACGCCACCACGCGCGGCGCTCGCAGCCCCGTGCGCATCTCCAGTTGCGAACTGATGCCGCTCACGCAGGTGCTCGCTAAAGCATTGCCCAATTCCAGCAATAACTCCTCGCGCTGACGTCGCCCGTCGCCGTCGCGGTCGTCGAAGCCCAAAACATTGCGCAAGGCGGCATAGCTCGCCGGACCGAAAATAACGGCAATATGCCCGGCCAACTCGCCGAAAAACTCCTGATGCATAATACTGATACGGTCGTAGGCATGCTCCAGCCGTGCGCGCGCTTCGCCGATGATCGAAGCATTCACCGCGCGAATCTCGGGCACGCGCAAATTGACGAAACCCGAAAAAGCTTCGGCTAACGCCGCCCCGGCCCGTCCCATGGCGATATTGACAACTTCGCCAAGCAGATCGCCCTCGTCTTCGGTAAAGAGCGATTCACCGGAGAGCGAATCAGTCATGAAACACTCCCAGTTTGACCAACATGCCGCGCAACACTTCGGGCTTAATGTTCTTTTCGATAAACCCCGCCGCACCCAAGGACATCACTCGCTCCTTAGCCGCGGGCTGGATATCGGCGCTGATGACAATCACCTGCGTCGCGAGATTCAGCTTGCGCATTGCGACCAAAACATCGTAACCGCTGACATTCGGCATGGTGAGATCCAGCAACATCAGATCGATCGCCGTCGATTGCAGCATCTCCAACGCCTCGGCGCCGCCCGAGGCATCCAGATAATTCACTTCATTGCCCAATAACTCGCGCACCAAAGCGAGATTGACCTTACGCGACATTTTCGAATCGTCGACAACAAGCACAGTTGAAATCATGGCAGGCTTTATCCTTAAAATCGGTCGTTAGGCGATTGTAGAGCGAAAATCGCCCTAGGGTGCAATAGCCATGAAAATGTCGGCTACAGCGTATAACTTTGCAGATCTATCGTCAGCGTCGGTCGTCCCATGGCTTGCAAAGCAGCACACAGGAAACGACCCGCCTGGGGCGTGGATTCGACATAATCCTCCCACTTGATTTCCTGCGCCAGCAATAGTATTTGATCCACCAGCAGGCTTTTAGCCATCGGATTGGAAATTTCCAATCCGGCCTGCAAAAATAAATCGGCGATCCACTGCCGTGCGCTCGCCCCATCGAAAACGGCCAAATCTTCGGTCGTAGGATAATAATCGTAACGCTCGCCGCTTTTGGCGAGTAGGCTGATCGTTTGCCGCACGCTTCGGTCCGAGGCGACTTTTTAGTGCAGACGGCCATGTCCATGGTCATGGCCGTCGTGCACATGACCATGGCTCACTTCGTCCGACGTAGCCCGGCGGACATCGGTCACCGTACAGGAAAACACCAGCACCAAGCCCGCCAACGGGTGATTGCCATCGACCACCACCTTGTCGTCGGCGATATCGGTAATGGTGAATAAGCGATCTTCGTCGTCCTCGTCGCCATCGTCGCCGTCCCCGCCGCTACGCTCGAACTGCATCCCGACTTCGATATTCTCGGGGAACATATCGCGCGGCTCGATCTCGACCAGATCGGCATCGTATTCGCCGAACGCATCGTCCGGCTCCAGACGGATTTCCAGACTGTCGCCACTCGACTTGTCTTGCAGCGCCTCTTCGATTCTATCGAAAATCCCACCGTAGCCGCCATGCAGATACACCAAGGGCGAGGCGCCTTCGTCGATGAGGCTGCCGTCGAGATCCTTGACGTTGTATTTCAGAGTAACCACCGAATTTCTAGCGATGTTCATGCTTATTCCCTTTAGCATTAAGATCTTTTACCAATCGATAGACCTCGGCGGCATGTCCCTTCGGGGCCACATCGTAGAGCGCATGACGGACAACTCCGTCCTTATCTATCACAAATGTAGAGCGTATGACACAAAGCTTCTTGTGTCCATCGCGCTCGCGAAAATGATTGACCCCGAACTTGCGACAGACTTCGCCTTCCTGATCGGACAACAAGCGCAGCGAAACGCCATGCTCGTCGCGAAACGTCGCATGCGAAAGACAATCGTCGCGCGACACCCCCATCACGACGCAATCTTGCTTGGCGAAGTCGTTTTCGTGGTCGGAAAAATCCGTGGCTTCGAGCGCGCAGTAGGGCGTGCCGTCGCGCGGGTAGAAAAACAGCACCGCATGCTGCTTGCCGCGCAAGCTGGAAAAATCGAAATACTCCATATCGGCATCGGGCAACACGAACTCCGGCGCCGGGTCTCCTGCTCGCAGCATAGTATGGTCTCCTCGTAAGGTATCGGGTATCGGGGGCGCGAATGCGCGCCGATTCTAACCGAGTCCCACGCCGGGCTGCACGGGAAATCGAGGCGCTTGCCCGTCGCCGCGCGGCGTCTCGTCCTCGCAACGATGCGCACTGGCCAAATAGTCGTGCGAGCGCATTTCGATCAGCCGACTGACCGTGCGCGTAAACTCGTCGGCCTGCACGCCGTCGGTGTACAACGCCTCGACCGGACACGCCGCGCTGACGATCAGCTTGACGCGATGGTCGTAGAGCACATCCACCAGCCAGGTCAAGCGTCGCGCCTCGTTACCCATCTCGCGACTCATCTTCGGTACGCCCGACAAAAATAGCGTGTGGTGCCGGTCGGCCAGGGCCAGGTAATCGTTTTGCGAACGCAGGCCGCCGCACAGAATCGCAAAATCGAACCAGATCGCCCCCGGAGCGCGCTGCACCACCGGCAGCATACGGTCCATCACCTCGATCGGCGTCGCATGCCCATCTTCTCCGGCGACCTGACGAAAGATGGCCGACATCGTCTGCGCCGTTGCGGGGTCGTCCGCCGCCAGATACACTCCGGCTTGCGTCAAGGCGCGCAAGCGATAGTCGATGCCGGCGTCGACTTCGATCACGTCCAACTGTCGGTTCAATAAGGCGATCGCCGGTAGGAAGCGTTCGCGTTGCAAACCGTTGGGATACAAACCGCTCGGCGGATAGTTCGACGTGATGCAGAACACCACCCCATGATCGAACAGCACTTGCATCAAGCGCCCGAGCATCATCGCATCGGCAATATCCGAGATATGGAATTCGTCGAAGCACATCAGCCGCGTCTGCCGCGCAATCCCTTGCGCTACTTTGACCAAAGGATCGGACTCGTTACGCTGCGCATGCAAGGATTCGTGAATTTCGCGCATGAAGCTATGGAAATGCACGCGCCGCTTGCGCGTATAGGGCACGGCGGCAAAAAAACAATCCATCAGGAAGCTCTTGCCGCGTCCGACGCCGCCCCAAAACCAGACGCCGCGCGGCAAGGGCGGATGGATCAGCAATTTCCTGAGTTTGCTGCGTCGTCGCGCCTTAAAGACCAATAAGTCGCCATACAGTTGCTGCAAGCGTTGCGCCGCCGCCAACTGCGCGGCGTCGGCCACCATGCCGCGCGCGGACAACTGGGCATGAAACGCATCGATCATGCCATTTTTCGGAACATTCAAAACACGATGCGGCATAGCAATTTTTAAACTGGAAACGACGTCGGCGCCGAGTCGCAAAACTCGGCGCTGACGAGACGGTCAATCGAATCAGAAATGTAAGGCGCGCTTATCCACCGCCAAAGCCGCCTCATGCATCGCTTCCGACAGCGTCGGGTGAGCGTGACAGATGCGCGCCAAATCTTCCGCCGACGCCTCGAACTCCATCGCCGTCACCGCTTCGGCGATCAATTCGGACGCGTTATTGCCGATGATATGCACGCCAAGAATCCGGTCGGTCGTCGGACAGGCCAGCATTTTAACGAAGCCGGTGGTATCGCCCTGACCGAGCGCACGTCCGTTCGCGGCGAACGGAATCTGGCCGACGCGATACG
Source organism: Rhodocyclaceae bacterium (assembly GCA_035283885.1). Lineage (GTDB taxonomy): Bacteria > Pseudomonadota > Gammaproteobacteria > Burkholderiales > Rhodocyclaceae > DATETD01. The sequence continues at coordinate 421 of DATETD010000046.1, read as the reverse complement.
CGATCCCTTGGTTTTTCAATTGCTGCTCGGTCTTGCCGACCCACGCGATTTCGGGATGGGTGTACACCACATACGGTACGGCGTCGAGGTTGACATGGCCTTGCTGCCCGGCAATGCATTCGGCGACCATCACGCCCTCTTCCATGCTCTTATGCGCCAACATCGGGCCCGGCACGACATCGCCGACCGCCCAGACATTCGGCAAGTTGGTGCGGCCTTGCGCATCGACCTCGATAAAGCCGCGCTCGTTAAGCGCCAACTTGACGACATCGACGCCAAGTCCCTCGGTATTCGGGATGCGTCCGACCGAAACGATCAGCCGATCGAATTCCTCCACCTTGGCCTCGTCGCCGGTCTCATAGCTGACCTGTACGCCGCTCTCGGTGCGCGTCACCGCATTGATCTTGACGCCTAAGCGAAT
>DATETD010000045.1:0-2438 GCA_035283885.1 Rhodocyclaceae bacterium | reverse complement strand
GGCTTTAACCAGCCCAACCTACTCGGGCTCATTGATTTTGCTTTGAAAAATCTGCGAACATCTGCGTCATCTGCGGATTCTAGGTTTAACTCTTCTCGGCGCACAGTAGATCGCCGATATGTCGGATGCGTTCGCTCATCGAGCGCAGCAGCGCGATGCCGAAGCTGGGTTTGGCGGCGACCAGCGAGAGCAAATCGTTGCGGGCGACGACGAACCAGGCGCTCGCGGTTTCTGCGGTGGCGCTCGCGGCGCGACCGGCGTTGTCGATCAACGCCATTTCGCCGAAAACGCCGCCGGATTCGACGTATTCCAAGGTTCGACCGCTCGCCGCGATGGCGATGCGCCCCTCGACGACGACGTACATGAACACGCCGGTAGCGCCTTGCATGACGATAGCCCCGCCGGCCTGCATGCGCGATAGCGGCGGGTCGCCGAGTTCGCTACGCAAGTCGGCGAGCAATTTCTTGTCGAGCGTGTTTTTATTGACGCGCGCCTGGCTCGGCGATTGTTGGCTGCCGATCAATTTGGCGACGCTGCGGTGCAGGCGCTGCGCCATAATGGCGATCAACATCAATGCGAACTCGGGTATTTGTTGCAGCGAATTGAGAAACTGTTTTTCGTCGAGCGACAGCACGCGGCTGTTTTTCCAGGCGCTGGCGCTGGCGCTGCGCGGAGTCTCGGCGATCACCGCCATTTCGCCGAAAATCTCGCCGGGCATCACCAGATCGAGCGGTTTTCCTTGGCGCGTCAAGGCGACGCCGCCGTCGAGCAAGAGATAGACCCGCGCACCCTTGGAGAATAAGCCGCGCGTCTTCTCGCCCTCCTCGAAAATCGTCGCGCCGACGGGAAACTGTTCCGCCGTGCCGGCCAGCTTGAAAAAATCGAGCGCGAGTTTGGCGTCGTAAAGCGGACTCGGCTCGCTTTTGCGCACGGGCCGAGCGGCCGGCGCCGGCGGCGTTTTAGGGGGAGGCGTCGTGGGGGCGCCGACAAAATCCAAATCGTCCATAATATCCATCCTGAATCGAGGCGCGGCGGTCAGCCGAAAATTGCAATGCCGATTATCCTAGAAAAAGCAGTTGTCCACGAAATACACGAAAAGCACGAAAAGAATCGAATGCCTATCGGCCTTTTGGCTTTCACCCGACGGGCGAATCGGGTTCTGGTTCAAGCTATTGTTCTTGTTCGTGTATTTCGTATTTTTCGTGGACTGAAGAGGTTTTCGGAATGATATAAATCGTCAGGGTGCGGCGGGACGATGCGACGCTCAATGATATCTGCGCCGGTAGACTCCGCGGCTGGGTGCGAGCGCGAGCCGTGCCTGCGCGCCATCGCAATCGGAATGCACGCTCATGCCGATGCGCTTGGCGAGATTCAGCATCGCGCGGTTGTCGATGCAGGCGTCGAGATCGAGATAGACGCAGCCACGCAGCAGGGCGACGTCGATCGCGGCGCGCATCAGCATTTCGCCGATGCCCTCCTTGCGACGATCTGGTATGACGCTGACGCCGATTTCGGCGCGGCGGCGCGCATCGACGCCAAGATGCAAGAAGCCCGTCAGCACGCCGTCTTGCACGGTTCCGAGCAGCACGTCGCGGTCGAAATCGATGTGGGAGACATAATTCGCGGTGTAGTCTCTATGCACTTTGCTCATAAAGCGCAAGCGTAGATCTTCGTTCGTGAGACGGCTGAAATGATCCTCGATCAATGCAGCATAGGAAGCGTCCAAGCGAATAAGACAGCGAATAGGGCCGTGAATCGGGCCGGCGAATATCTCGGGAAAGCTTTTCGTCCACGAACGGGTCGCTGCTTGACCGGCTGGGGTTCCCGTCGCATCCATGGACAATTGGACGGTGCGGTAGTTTTTTTCGACGATGGACATCATGTTATTTCTCCTTGAGCATCCTCGATGCTCGCCGATGGCTTGATGTACGGCAGAGCACGCGAGGTTCTTGAGCGAAAATCAGCCGCATAAAGCGTGCCAAGCATTGCAGCATGGAGAAACGGCGGCGTAACGGCTTGTTATTTCTAAATATTTGCGTAGGCAGCGAAATCTCGCGGCAAATTTTGCCTGCGAGCGGCAATCGTCGGCTATCCGCCGGGTCGCCGCCGGTTCTCGCTTGATCGCAATTAGCCGATATAGTGCGGCGTCGGCTAATGAGATAAGGGGAAGGTCATGTGGGTCGTGGGCTTAATCGTCGGCGCGGTGCTCGGGGCGGTTATCGATCGCGATTTATGGTTACTCGGCGCTGTCGCCGGAGCGGTGATCGGCCTCTTGATTTCCAAGCGCATCGACGCTTCGTCCGCCCAGGCGCGCCTGAGCGAGCGCGAACTGGGCGAACGCCTGGAGCGGCTCGAACGCCTCGCTGACGACATGGTCGAGTTGAAACGGCGGCTGGCGGCGCTGGAAACGGCGCAGCCCCTCGCGCCGGATGTGTCGC
>DATETD010000044.1:0-4535 GCA_035283885.1 Rhodocyclaceae bacterium | reverse complement strand
CGCACCTGCCGCCATACCGGCGCCTCCAAGGTCAGCGCCAATTGCCGCACCAACTCCAACATGCCCTCATAGCCGGCATAACCGAATTCGCGCTCTTGATTGATGTCGAGAAACGGAATGCGCGCCTTCAAGGCGGTGTAGAGATTGCGTCCGCCGGCGATCAAAATATCGGCCTGGTAATCCTTGAAGGCCTGCAACAAGGCTTTCGGGCTGCCGTCGGTAATCATCTGGACGTCGTCGCCCATGATTTCGCGGATGCGCTGCTTGTCTTCCTCGGTGGATTTGTTCGTACCGGTGGCGACCACCGTCATTCCCAACTCCTGCAAGGCGGACACCACCGACCAGCTTTTGACGCCGCCGGTATACAGCAGCACGCGCTTGCCGCGCAGCCGCTCGGCCCACGGCGCCAGCGCCGCGCGGATCCGCGCCTCTTCGCGCGCGACCATACGTTCGGTGCGTTCGATCAAATCGGCGTCGCCGAGCACGCGTGCAAAATCGCGAAACGCCTGCGAGGTGTCGGTGATGCCGTAGAAACTTCCCTCGAAGAACGGCACGCCGTAATCGTTTTCCAACTTGCGCGCCACGTTCAACAAGGCTTTGGCGCAGACCACCATGCTCGCCTCGGCGCGGTGCATGGTCTGCACCTCGCGAAAGCGCGCATCGCCCGAGAGCGTGCATAAGATGCGCAAGCCGAGTTCGTCGAACAAGGGCGCGACATGCCAAAACTCGCCGGCGATGTTATATTCGCCGATCAAATTCACATCGCGCACGCGAATGCCGGCGCGTTGCGCCGCTGCGGGAACCGGGTCGGGCTCGCGCGTGCCGATCACATAACGGAACATCGCCTCGCCGGCAATGCGATTGCCGAGATTTTTGGTGCCGTAAAACCCCGCGCAATCGACCGGAACCACCGGCGTGCCCCACCGTTCGCTCGCCGCCTTGGCCACCGCCGCCAAATCGTCGCCGATCAAGGCCGGCACGCAGGTCGAATACACGAACACCGCCGCCGGCGCATAGTCGTCGATCGCCTGCTTGATCGCATGGAATAGGCGCTTTTCGCTACGCCCCATGATCACGTCTTGCTCGCTCAAATCGGTCGTCATGCCCACGCGGTACAAGGTCGGCCCCGAAGAGCGCGTGCCGCGGTTGTCCCACGAACTGCCGGCGCAGGCGATCGGCCCATGGACGATATGCGCGACATCGGCGATCGGCAGCAACGCAATCTGCGCGCCGTCGAACGAGCAACCGCCCGCCGTCGCACCCGGCTTGGTTTTAGCGCAGCCGGACTTCTCCTTCTTGTTGTGCGCACAAGCGGGTTCATTCAGCAGTTCGGCGATTTCGGCGGCTTTCATAGAGGGCCTCGTTACGGTTGCCAGCCTATGTGCAAACCGTATGCCAGAGCGCAAGCCGTTGATCGTATTGAAAAGTCGGCGCTGGCGAGACGGCGTTGCAGCGATCCGCACAGATCTTTGTCGGTTTTGCGACAAGATCGAGCGCAAGCGCGCCGATTTTCAAAGATTTACGGTTGGCACTGTTCCTGCGTCGGACCGCCCATGAACGCGATCGAACTCCACACCCGATTATTGGCCTCGTCCCGGCAACCGCAGTTGCCCGAAACCCTGGCGCTGGCCGGCGTCATCGCCCAAGCGCCGCAACGCCGCGGGCCATGGCGCGCGCCGATTGCGGGACTCGACGCCGCCGAACTCGACCGACTGCTGGCGAACGTATTTCCAGGCGCGAAACCGATGCGCCCGCTGCTGCACGCCTGGCGCGAAGCCGCCGAAGCGGCGGCTTCCGAATTTGCCAACGCGTTCGCCAACGAATTCGACGATCTGGTCGCCCTGCTAATCGCGCATCAAAGCGCGCCGCGCGCCGATTCGCGCTGGCTCGCCTGCGCCATCGCCACCGCCAGCATGGCCGACAATCACCTGTGGCAAGACCTGGGGCTGCCGAGCCGCGTCGAACTCAACGCGCTGATGCAAACGCGCTTTGCCGCGCTCAAGCGCAAAAACAGCGGCGATATGAAATGGAAGAAGTTCTTTTATCGTCAACTATGCGAACAAGCCGAGGTGCTAATCTGCCGTTCGCCGAGTTGTCGCGAATGCGAGGACCATGCGAAATGTTTCGAAACGGGGATTAGCCCGTAGCCGCAATTAACACAGCATAAACGAAGCACAGCAGGAAGCCGCCAATGTCGCTTTTCGTCAAGATCTCGTTCTTCGTCGCTCTCGCCGCCTTCCCTCTGGCGCAGGCCGACGAGTTGCAAATCGCCGTCGCCGCCAATTTCACCGCGCCGGCGAAGCGGATCGCCGCCGACTTCGAAAAGGACAGCGGCCATAAAGCCCAACTGATTTTCGGCGCAACCGGCAAGTTTTATGCGCAAATCAAGAACGGCGCGCCGTTCGACGTGCTGCTCGCCGCCGACGACGAAACTCCGACCAAATTGGAAAAGGAAGGCGCGACGGTCGTCGGCAGCCGTTTCACCTACGCTATCGGTCGCCTGGTGTTATGGTCGGCCAAACCCGGTTACGTAGACGCTCAAGGCGAGGTATTAAAAAAGGGAGAATTCCAACATCTCGCCATCGCCAATCCCAAGACCGCGCCCTATGGCGCCGCCGCCGTCGAAGTCTTGGCGGCGCTGAAGCGGCTCGACGCCATCCAGACCAAATTCGTCCAGGCCGAGAATATCGCTCAAGCCCATCAATTCGTCGCCACCGGCAATGCCGAACTCGGCTTTATCGCGCTGTCGCAAATCAGTAAAGACGGCAAAATCGCCGCAGGCTCGGCTTGGATCGTGCCGGCGCACCTGCACCAAGCCATCCGGCAAGATGCAGTGATGCTGACCAAAGGCAAAGACAACCCTGCCGCACAGGCTTGGCTGAACTATCTCAAAAGCGACAAAGCCAAGACAATCGTCAAATCCTTCGGCTACGAACTGTGATCCGCTGACCCGCTGACCCGCTGATCCGCAGACCCGCAGATCCGTCTCACCAGCGCCGACTTTTCGCTTCGCCACCCGAGCCATGCCCAACCATGCCTAGCCCCGCCGACCTTGCCGCGATTTGGCTGACCTTCAAACTCGCCACGACGACCACCGTGCTATTGCTGCTGATCGGCACGCCGATCGCTTGGTGGCTGGCGCGCACGCGCTCCGCATGGAAAGGCCCGGTGGGTGCGGTCGTCGCCTTGCCTATCGTGCTGCCGCCGACCGTGCTGGGGTTTTATTTGCTGCTGCTGATGGGGCCGGACGGCGCGGTCGGGCGCATGACGCAAGCGCTCGGCCTCGGCCTGCTGCCGTTCAGCTTCGGCGGGTTGGTGGTGGCTTCGGTGTTCTACTCGCTGCCCTTCGTGGTGCAGCCGATACAAAACGCCTTCGACGCCATCGGCGATGGGCCGCTCGAAGCCGCCGCGACCTTGCGCGCCACACCGCTGGATGCGTTTTTCAGCGTCGCCATCCCCTTGGCGCGACCGGGCTTCGTCACTGCCGCGATTCTCGGCTTCGCCCATACCGTCGGCGAATTCGGCGTGGTGTTGATGATAGGCGGCAATATCCCCGACAAGACGCGCGTCGTCTCGGTGCAAATCTACGACCATGTCGAAGCGCTGGAATACGCCCAAGCCCATTGGCTCGCGGGCGGCATGGTGGCGTTTTCGTTTCTGGTGCTGCTGGCGCTGTACACGCTGAATCCCGGCGCGCGGCGCGGCAGGTAATGCGGCTAGGTTGACGCACATCGGGCGCGCGTTTCGATTTATCATCGCATCGAGTTTTCCCCCTCACCCCGAAAGGAACGGCATCATGACGTTAGCCGAAACCATCTATCGACACAGCCTAAAACTTCCGGAGCCTGTCGCACGCGAGGCGCTGGATTTCATCGAATTTTTAGAGCAGCGCCACGGCATAGCGACAGCCGAAACGACAAGCCGTCCGCCGACAGCCAAGCCGAATCGTCGCCCAGGTAGCGCCAAAGGCAAGCTGACGATTCTTGCCGATGACAACCGACATCTCGACGACTTCGAGGACTACATGCATTGAAGCTACTTTTGGATACTCACGCGCTACTTTGGTTTCTACTCGACGATGCCGCACTTTCCGACAACGCAAAAAAGCACATTGCCGCAGCGGATAACGAGATTTTCGTCAGTCCGGCCAGCTATTGGGAAATCGCCATCAAAATCGCTCTGGGTAAATATCGTCTGCCGGAATCCCTCGAAATATTCATGACCCGCGAACTGGTCGACAACGATTTCTCGATACTTCCGATCTCGATCCGCCACACAGCGCGCATAATCGACCTGCCGTTTCATCATCGCGACCCGTTCGACCGACTTATTGTCGCGCAATCTCTGGTCGAGGCTATGCCGCTAGTCAGCGCGGATGCAACGCTGAGCGCTTATGGCATCGAGCGAATATGGTGAAGGACATCGATCGAAACGGTACCGCATAAGTAATGAGCATCCACGCCCGATTCCGACTCGACTATCCCGGCTTTACGCTCGACGCCGATCTGGAACTGCCGGGGCGCGGCGTTACGGCG
>DATETD010000043.1:0-4614 GCA_035283885.1 Rhodocyclaceae bacterium | reverse complement strand
GGCCAGGATTTCGCTCGCCGAGGCCGCCAGCACATTCACCCCTTCGCCAATCTCGCGATTCATTGCGCGCAGACTCTGCACCATCGTCGCGAATGCCGTGCCCAGCACATCCTTTTCCGACAACGTACGGATCTGCGTGCGCAAATCGCCATCCGCAATCTGCTGCGCCAGCGCGGCGCGCTCGCGCAACCCGCCAATCATGGCGACGAAGGCCTGACCCAAAGCATCCTTGTCGGAACGTGGCGCCAGCTGGAAGTCCAGATCGCCCGCCGCAATACGCCCAGCCGCCGCCGCTTTTTCCTGCAAGGAGTCGACCATCCGGTTGAATTTCTCCTCAAGCACGCCGATTTCGTCGACGCGTGGCCGCCCCAGCGACTGGGAGACGATCTCGCCGGCGGCGATGCGCTCGGCGCGAATGGCGAGATCATTGAGCGGCGCCGCCAGCATGCGATTGAGCAACAACGTCATGGACACGGCGGCGGCCAAGGCAACGACGCCGACGGCGCCGAAGACCAGCCGAGCGCGTTGTGCATCCTGCTCGGCCTCGGCGAGATGCCGGCGTGCGCTTTCCTCATAGAATTCGATGAGTCCTTTGGCGATACTCTCGATCTTCTCGAAGCGCTCACGCTGGATGCCGTCGAGCAGCTTGCCAGCCTGCTCGGTCTTGCCTTGGTAAATCAATGGAACAACATCCTGCCGACGCGTCGCTTTGTAGTGCTCAAGCACTGCCTTCAGCTCTTGCAGCCGCGTTGCGCTTTGACTGTTGGCGCGACTGCGTTCGCTCAACCGGTTCAGTGCCTCGGCCGTCTCCTTGGCGTTTTCCTCGACCCGGCGATACAGGCTGTCCTGATCGGCGCGACCGACCGCCAACAGCATATTCAGTATACCGGCCCGGACCTCGCCCTGGCTCGCCCGCAAGGCATGTATATTCTTGACGTCAGTGAGTTGTTCCTCATAAAGCGACCGTTGCGACGCTTCGATTGCACCAAGCCCGCTGTGGGCCGTGGCGAGCACCATGGCGAGAAAGCCTATCATCAGGCCGAATGTTGCGAATAGCTTGCTGCGTGTCGACAAATTCAATAGCCAGTTCATGGTTCTACCTCCGCGCATCAAATTATGAATTCATCACACCGCCTCCGCGGTCACGATGATGTTTGGGTTCGCCAGCAACTTGCGACCGTCGAGCGCCGCCGCGCGCTGCCGGGTAATGCCCATCAGGTAGTCGGCGCGGATGTCGGTGAGTGTGGCCAGCGGTGCTTGCAGGTCGGCGAGCGGCAGACGATGGACGCCGACGATCAGGTCGGCGAGGATGGCGAATTGCATCGTCCCGTCGCTGAGGACGATCGCCTTGTTGAGGTCGGAAAGCCCCCGATCGGGCAAGTCGAAAAATTTCTTCAGGTCGAGCACCGAGACGATCTGACCGCGCAAGTGGATGATGCCGAGTACGAAAGCCGGCAGACCGGGCAGCGGCGTCAATTCGCGCAAGGGAACCACCTCGCGCACCCAGACCGATTCGATCAGGTAGCGTTCCTGGGCGAGGACGAATTCGAGTACGTCGCTGCTCTCGCCAGGCGCCGCCTTTACTTCGACGGCCAGCGCCCGTGCCCTGGCGCGAAGGATGGCCTGCTGCTGTTCGGGCGGCGGGGCAAACTGCTGCGTCAGAGCCTGCGCGCTGGCAGCCAGGCGGCGGTGCACCGCCTCCCAGTCAATAGGATCGCGCCGGGATGGGCTGACGGATTTCATACGAGACTTTCAGTGGCATCGATGATTTCGCCCAGGCGGCCGGCGGTCAAGCCTTCCGCATCGGGCAAGGCCGCATCGGACGGCTGGCGGCGCAACAGTTGCCGCGCATTGGCGAAGTGTTTGCGGGCCAGTACCGGCTTATCGAGACGCCGGTACAAATTGCCAAGCGCAAAGTGCGCGAGAACAAAGTCCTGGTCCAGGTAAAGTGCCTGCTTGAGCGCCGTCATGGCGGGCGCAGGCAGTCCTTGCTCTTCAAGAACCGAAGCCAGCAGATAGCGCAGGCCCGGATTGAACTTGTCGGCTGCGACCGCGGCCTCGCACCAGCGACTGGCATCAAGCAGCCGGCCCTGATTGGCGCAGGCGCGCGCCAACAAGGCGAGCGTTCGCGGCTCCTTATCGGGATCCTTACCCGCCTCGGCGGCAAGCAGCGCCGCAACGCGCTCGTAGGCGCCTTCGGCATAAGCGGCCAATGCCGCCTGATACGGCGTTGTCGGAATGATGCGGGGTAACTCCGGCACGAGCGGCAAGCGCTCGGGCAATGCCGCTTGCTCCAGCCATTCCGGCGCCTTGCTCGCCGCCGGTTCCGGCCATGATAACGGGAATGACGGCGGGAATGACGGCGGGAATGACGGCAGGAATGGCAACGACGGCGAAGACGGCAGTGGACTCGCCGAACGCTCTGCCTTGCGGTAAACAATGACATCAGGAAACTGCCGCATGGCGAACTGTGCGAACAGTGTCGGACTGGTCTCGGTCGGGCTGACGATCAGCCAGCCGCCGTCGACCAGCGCACGCTGCAACTTGCCCACTACCGCGGCGGCGACGGCGGCTTCGAAATACATCAGGACATTCCGGCATAGAATGATATCAATGCCATTGGTATGATTGTCGATCGACGGATAGCAATCCTCGGCCAGATTCAGATAGTCGAAATTCACCAGCCGCTTGAAGCGCGCCGCCAGCGCATAGCTGCCGGGTTCCGGCGTTGCGAAACAGTCCGTCTTCAACCATGCCGGCGCGGCGCGGAACGACCACTCACGGTAGAGTCCGTGCTTTGCCCGCGCCAGGAAGTGCGGGTTGATATCGGTGCCGAGGATGCTGAGCTGCCAGTCGGCAAGGTCGGGAATCAGCCGCGCGAGCAGGATTGCCAACGAGTAGGGCTCCTCGCCGGTGCAACAGCCGGCGCTCCACAGACGCAAGTGCCGACCCGACGCGCGACGGGCGGCAATCAAAGGCGGCAGGATGTCCTTTTCCAGCGCCGAGAACACGGCGGGCTCGCGGAAAAAATACGTCTCGCCCACCGACAGCTGGCTGGCCAGGATTTCGACCTGTTGCCGACTGAGCGCAGAACTCATAAGCCAGCGCAGACAAGGCTCGAGCTCGGAAAAACCGAACATCGGCGCCGCATTATTCAAACCATGCAGCATATCCGGCCAACGCGGCGGCGGGAAATACAGGCCCATCCGCTGGGCCAGAAACTCGCTGAAGACGTGCAGCAAGGGTTCGTCAAGTGTCGTCGTCATGACATCTCCCCGCCGGTCGCGGCGACCAGCGCCTGTTCCAGCGATTGCGCCTCGTCGAGCGCCAAAAAGGTGTCGAGATCGTGAATCAGCACCAGCCCGTCGGCCAGCTTGACGATGCCCTTCACATAGCCGATGCCGGGCACGATAGCCGCGCCGGCAACGCAGTCGCTGCATTCAGCGACGCCGCTCACGGCATCGACGCTCATTGCCAGCGTCCGACGGGTGCTACGCGCAATCAGCAGCTGATCGCTGAGTACGGTCTTCCGTTCGGCTAAACCAAAGCGCCGACGAAGATTGATCACCGGCACGATTCGCCCCTGCACATTGACGACGCCGCAGACGATAGCGGGGGCTTGCGGCAGCGGCGTCACCTCGACCATCCGGACGGCGCGTTCGACACAGTCAAGCGGCAGCGCGAAACGCTGCTGGTCGAGTACGAAGATAACCATCGTCGGCATGATGGCGTCTAGCTGGACACGTCTGACCGTGCCTGTGCACCGGGTGGGAGATTTTTGCGGCGAGCACTAAAGTCAATATCGTCGACATGGGAAATAAACACTGGAGTCATCGTGCGGCCTCCTCGGCGATTCGTTAGAATGAATATCATCATTCTCATACTATGACTAAGATATCATGTTGTCAATATGTTGTGCACCATTTGAGAAATTTTCATCATACTAGGAAGTGCAAACTGCAGGTTCTCAATAAGTCATGGCAGCTTGTAGATATCGTTCATATCGATTTCCTAGCCGATCAGCGCCACGGCCTTAATCTGCACCCAGACGCGACATCCGGGCGCGAGAGCCAGCGCGTGCGCCGAGCGGCGCGTCAGCCGCGCTAGCAAGGCCGTGCCGCCGAGCTGCAATTGCAGCAGCAGCAGAGCCGGATGATCCTCGCCGGCGAACGCGCCGACCGTGGCCGGCAGCAGATTTATAATGCTCACGTCGTCGTGGCGGCTGTGGGCGATGGAAACGTCGCGCGCGAGGATGCGCAGCCGCACCGTCTTGCCGACGGCGGCGCCGTTGTCGCGCACCCAGAGTTCGCCGCCGTCGAAGCCGACCTTCGCCAGATGCCATGCGGCGTCGCGCTCCACTACGGTCGCCGCGAACACTACGCCCGCGTCTTCGCCCAATCGCAGCGGCAAATCGACGCGCGCCAAGGTTGCCGCCAACGGACCATGCGCGACGGCGCGGCCCGCCTCCATGACGACAATATGATCCGCCAGCCGCGCCACTTCGTCGGGCGCATGGCTGACGTAAATCATCGGAATATCCAGCTCGTCGCGCAAGCGTTCGAGATACGGCAGGATTTCGAGCTTGCGCGCCAGATCGAGCGCAGCCAGCGGCTC
>DATETD010000042.1:0-7022 GCA_035283885.1 Rhodocyclaceae bacterium | reverse complement strand
ACGGTCTTGCCGGTGCCGGTGGCGCCGGTGATCAGTCCATGACGATTGGCCAGGGACGGCAGCAGGGAAAGTTCGAGATCGCCGCTGCGGGCGATCGGTAATGGCTGATTCATGGCATGGCGCTCCGTGCGAAAAAGTCGCATTCTCCCAGAGCCGGGCGATGACGTAAAATGCTCGTCACCATTTTCTTTACAGGAGGCCGTATGCAGTGGGCCGATGTTATCGCGGATGCTACGCTACGCGACTTGCCGTACAAAATCGAACTGGATCGCTGGGGGAATATCGTGATGAGTCCGGCAAGTAATTGGCATGGTCGGCTACAGTTTGCCGTCGGCGGGTTGCTCGAAAAACTGGGGCAGGGGCAAGTTATGATGGAATGCTCGGTCGAGACTTCGCAAGGCGTAAAAGTCGCCGATGTGGCTTGGTGTTCCGACGATTTTCTTGCCGCCCACGGCTACGAGACGCCCTATACGGCGGCGCCGGAAATCTGCGTCGAAGTGCGTTCGCCATCGAATTCGCGCGGCGAAATCGACGAAAAGATTCGGCTGTATCTCGAAGCGGGCGCGCAGGAGGTGTGGATCGTCTTCGAAGACGGTCGCGTGTGTTATTTTGATCGCGACGGCGAAAAGACGGCGTCCTGGTGGGAAGTCGATTGCGCCGCGCTGCTCGAGCTTAAGCATTAAACATTTTTTCAACTCACTCAGGATGAATCGCTATGGCCGGACACTCGAAATGGGCCAATATTCAACATCGTAAAGGGCGTCAGGACGCCAAGCGGGGCAAGGTTTTCACCAAACTCATCAAGGAAATCACCGTCGCCGCGAAGATGGGCGGCGGCGATGCGAGCGCCAATCCGCGTTTGCGTCTGGCGATAGAAAAGGCCAAGGCGCAAAGTCTGCCCAAGGACAATATCGAAAACGCCATCAAGCGCGGCACCGGCCAGTTGGACGGCGTGAATTACGAGGAAGTGCGCTACGAAGGCTACGGCATCAACGGCGCGGCGGTGATGGTCGATTGTCTGACCGACAACAAAACCCGCACCGTCGCCGACGTGCGCCACGCCTTCACTAAATACGGCGGCAATCTCGGCACCGACGGCAGTGTCGCCTTTATGTTTACGCATTGCGGCATGATGCTGTTCGCGCCCGGCGTCGACGAGGCGGCGTTGATGGATGCGGCGATCGAAGCCGGCGCGGACGACGTGGTGACCAACGACGACGGTTCGATCGAAGTCATCACCCCGCCGCATGGCCTGGCCGAGGTTAAAGAGGCACTCGAAAAAGCCGGATTCAAGGCCGAAGTCGGCGAAGTCATCATGAAGCCGCAAACCGAAGTCGTGTTCAGCGGCGACGAGGCGCTGAAGATGCAGAAGTTGTTGGACGCGCTCGAATCGCTCGACGACGTTCAGGAAGTATTCACCTCGGCGGTAATCGACGAAGAATGATGACTAAATCATGATGGAAACCACGCAACTTCTTAGCGCCGTCGCCAAGCGCTTGACGATCGCCGAGCGTTTGGAGCTGATCGATCAATTGCTCGACAGCCTCGATCAACCCGATCCGGCCACCGACGCGCTGTGGATACAGGAGGCCGAGCAGCGCTTGGAGGCCTATCGTCGCGGCGAGGCGACGCCTGCGCCTTTGGAAGGCGTGATCGCCAAGCACCACTTATGACGCTACATCTGCTGGAACCCGCCGAACGCGAGCTTGACGAAGCCGTCGTCGAGCTTGACGCCCAACTCGCCGGCCTGGGCGCTGCATTCTTCAAGGATCTTCTGCATGCGTTTCAGCGCATCGAGCGCAGCCCGCATACCTGGGCTGTGGTCGGTAAGACCTTGCATCGCTATCGCCTCGGGCGCTTTCCGTACAGCATTTTCTATACGCTGAACGCCGCCGACGTATTGATTGTCGCTATCGGTCATCGCCATCGCCATCCCGTCCATTCCGGCGGCGCGTGAGGCGGTGTCGACGCTGCGTATTCTCGGCATCGACCCCGGCTTGCGCTCCACGGGCTTCGGCCTGATCGAGCGGCACGGTCAGCGTCTAAGCTATGTCGCCAGCGGTTGCGTCCAGACCGATGCGGCGCAAAGCTTGCCGTTACGCATCAAAACGCTGTTGAACGGCCTCGGCGAGGTGGTCGATACCTGGAGACCGCAACAGGCGGCGATAGAGATCGTCTTCGTCAATGTCAATCCGCAATCGACCCTGCTGCTCGGCCAAGCGCGCGGCGCGGCGATTTCGGCGCTGGTGCGTCACGATCTGCCTGTGGCCGAATACACCGCCTTGCAAATCAAACAAGCCGTGGTCGGTCACGGCAAAGCCGCCAAGGAGCAGGTGCAGCATATGGTCAGCCGTCTGCTCGATCTCTCGGGCCTGCCCAGCCCGGACGCCGCCGACGCCTTGGCCTGCGCCATTACGCACGCGCATGCGACGCAGGGCATGAACGCGCTGCTGGCGCAAGCGGGCGTCGCGCGCGGGCGGCGGCGTTAATGGCCTCTATCCTCTACGCCTGGGAATTCGGCGCCAATCTAGGGCATATCGGCACGTTCTTGCCGGTAGCGCGCGAATTGCGGCGGCGCGGGCATCGCGTGCATTGGGTGGTGACGCATCCGCATCAGGCCGCGCGACTCTTGCCGCGCGAAAATTTCGCTTGGTTGCAGGCGCCGACCTTACCGGAGGCGCGACGCGACGGGCCGCCGCTCAATTATGCGGATATTTTATTGCGTTTCGGTTATGCGAACGAGCACGATCTGCTCGGGCTGACCGTGGCGTGGCGCGAATTGCTGCGCCTGACTGCGGCGGAACTGGTTCTGGCCGACCATGCGCCGACCGCGATACTCGCCGCGCGCAGTCTGCACATTCCTGTCATGCTGTTCGGCGGCGGGTTTTTCGCGCCGCCGCAGCTCAATCCCACGCCGAATATGCGGCCATGGTTGGAGGTGTCCGCCGAGGCTTTGCGGCGCGCCGATGCTCTGGCTTTAAGCCGCGTCAATGCGGTGCTGGCGAGCTTTGGTAAAACGCCGTTGTCTTATCTCGCCGAACTGTTTCGCGTCGCCGAAGACGCCTTGCTGACGTTTCCCGAACTCGATCATTACGCCGATCGCGGTCCGGCGAATTATTGGGGAACCTTGCCCGCCGCCGTGGCGTCGCCGCCGCAATGGCCGAGCGATCATGCGATTCGAGTATTCGCCTATCTGCGACCGGAAAGCGCGCATTTCGCCGCCGCCTTGCAGGCTTTGCAGGAGTTAAGTCGGCGCGACGCCGCCGTGCTGGTGTTTGCGCCCGGTATCGACGAGGCGCAGCGCGCGCGTCACGCCGGGCCGCAGTTGTCGTCGCAGTTGTCATTTACGCGCGAGCCGGTCGATTTGAACCAGGTCGCGCGTCAGGCGCATGCCGCCGTCACTTACGCCAGCCCCGCCGCGACCATCGCTTTTTTGCTCGCGGGCAAGCCGGCGCTGATGATGCCGGGGCATCTCGAACAATATCTGTTCGCCAAGCGCGTCGAAGATATGGGCGCGGGCCGTTTGCTCAGTCCCGAACTCGCAGCGCAGGATTTACCGCACTTGCTGCAACAGGTGTTGCACGATCCCGAATTGCGCGCCAATGCGGCGGCGTTTGCGCGCAAATACGCCCATTTCGACCAGACGCAAGTGCAGACGCATATTGTCGCGCGCATTGAGGCGCTGGTCGGCTCTTACGAAAAGGAATCCCGATGATCCTGGAAAAAGCAGTTGTCCACGAAATACACGAAAAGCACGAAAAAACCAAATACATATCGGCATTTTGGCGCTTACCCTATGGGTGAATAGGTTTTTGGCGTCACCTAGTGTTTTTGTGTTCGTGTCTTTCGTGTTTTTCGTGGATAAAAGAGGTTTTCAAATGATAGGACGCATTACCGGCGTGTTGCTCGAAAAGAATCCCCCGGCCATCGCCGTCGACGTTCATGGCCTGGGTTACGACATCGATGTGCCGATGAGCACGTTCTACAATCTGCCGGCTATCGGCGAGAAAGTTTCTTTGCATACGCATCTCGCCGTGCGCGAGGACGGGCATTTTCTCTACGGCTTCGCCACCCTGGACGAGCGCATCGCGTTTCGGCAGTTGATCAAAGTCTCGGGCATCGGCGCGCGCACCGCGTTGGCGATCCTTTCGGGCCTGTCGGTCGGCGATTTGGCGCAGGCGATCGCCTTGCAGGAAGCCGGTCGGCTGATCAAGATTCCGGGCATCGGCAAAAAAACCGCCGAGCGTTTGCTGCTGGAATTGCGCGACCGCTTGCCTAAGGCCGCTGTCGGCGGGACGGCAAAAGTCGGCGCTGGCAATACGGATGCGGACGCAGCAGTCGCCAACAACACCGGCGATATCGTCGGCGCTTTATTGGCTTTGGGCTATAACGAGCGCGAAGCGGCGACGGCGACGCGCAATTTGGCGGCGGATATTTCGGTATCCGACGGCATACGCCAAGCCTTGCGCCTGCTTTCCAAGGGGGATTGAGCATGTCTGCGGCCTGGCGTTTGGCTTGGCGCATGCTGCGCCGCGATTGGCGCGCCGGCGAACTGACGGTGCTGGGCGTGGCCTTGTTGCTGGCGGTCGCGGCCTTGACCAGCGTCGGATTTCTGACCGATCGCGCCGAGCGCGCCTTGCAACTCGAAGCGCATCGCCTGTTGGGCGGCGATCTGCTGTTGACTGCCGATCATCCTTGGTCTGAAACGATGCGGCGCGACATCGCCGCGCGCGGCTTGGCCATCGCCGAAAGTGTGGTGTTTCCGAGTATGACGATGCATGGCTCGGCCCTGTCGCTGGCCGAGATTAAGGCGGTTTCCAGCAACTATCCTTTGCGTGGCCGCTTGCGCATCGCGTCTGAGCCGAATCGGGCCGACGCCGAAACGCTGTCGACCCCGCCGCGCGGCGCGGCCTGGGCCGACGAGCGGTTGACGACGGCCTTGGCGCTAGAGCCCGGAGCGACCTTGAACCTCGGGCAACTCAAGCTGCGCTTTGCGGCGGTGCTGACGCAGGAGCCGGATCGCGGCATGAACGTATTCGCCCTAGCGCCGCGTTTGATGATCGATCTCGACGATTTGCCGGCGAGCGGCTTGATTCAAACCGGCAGTCGCGTGACGTATCGCTTGCATCTGGCGGGCGATGCGGCGGCGGTGGCGGCGCTGGCCGAGTGGATAGGCCCGCGTTTGGCGCGCGGCGAGAAGCTCGAAAGCCTGGAGAATGCGCGCCCCGAAGTTCGCACGATTATTCAGCGCGCGCAGAGCTTTTTGCGCGTCGCGGCCTTGCTGGCGGTGGTGTTGGCGGCGGTGGCGGTGGCGCTGGCCGCCGAGCGCTATCTGCAACGCCATCTCGACGGTTGTGCGGTGATGCGCTGCATGGGAGCGAAGGAGTCGCAACTGTTGGCGATCCATGGCGGCGAATTCCTGCTGTTCGGCCTCATGGCGACCGCCTTGGGCTGCGGCCTGGGCTATGGAGTGCAGGCGGCCTTGGGCGTGTGGCTCACGGGATTTTTGCAGGCCGAATTGCCGCCGCCGTCGTGGCTGCCGCTAGGGCAGGGCGGCCTGGTCGGGCTGACCTTATTGATCGGTTTCGCGTGGCCGCCCTTGTTGCGTTTGAAGCGCGTGCCGACCTTGCGCGTGCTGCGGCGCGAGTGGGAGGGCGCCGAGGCGGCGAGCCTCGGCGTGACGCTAGGCGGCGCGGCGATGCTGGCGGCCTTGATGGTCGGCATGGCCGGCGAGTGGCGGCTCGGGCTGACGATCGTGCTCGGCTTTGCGGGCGCCTTGCTGCTCTTTTGGCTGCTGGCGCGCGTCTTGTTGGCGCTATTGGCGCGGCTGCGCCCGGCGGGGCGCGGCTATGGCTGGCGTCACGGGCTGGCGAATCTGCGGCGACGCTTGTCGGCGACCTTGGTGCAGGCCGTGGCTTTGGCTTTGGGGCTGACGGCCTTGCTGTTGTTGACGACGGTGCGCGGCGATCTGTTGGCAAGCTGGCAAGCGCGCGTGCCGCCCGATGCGCCGAATCGATTCCTGATCAATATCCAGCCCGAACAACGCGCGGCGCTGACGGACTTCTTCCGTACGCACGGCCTGCCCGCGCCGATGTTGGAGCCGATGGTGCGCGCGCGCTTGGTGCAGGTGAACGGCCAGCCGGTGTCGCCGTCCAGTTACGCCGAGCCGCGCGCCCAACGGTTAGTGGAGCGCGAATTCAATCTATCCTGGAGCGAGCGCATGCCCAGCGGCAATCGCATCGTCGCCGGCAGTTGGCAGAGCGCAGGCGCGCCGCAGTTCTCGGTCGAGCAGGGCTTGGCGACGACATTGAATCTGCAACTCGGCGACCGGCTGCGCTATCAAGTGGCCGGGCAAACGGTCGAAGCGACCATAGGCAGTTTGCGTAAGCTCGACTGGGATTCGATGCGCGTCAATTTCTTCGTGCTCGCGCCGCCGGGCCTGCTCGAAGCCTCCCCGGCCAGCTATATCACCAGCTTCCATTTACCTCAGGGGCAGGCGAAATTCCTGCCGGAATTGCTGCGCGCCATGCCGAATTTAACCGTGATCGATGTCGAAGTCGTGGTCAAACAATTGAACGGCTTATTGGAGCAAGTCGCGCAGGCGGTGCAACTGATCTTCGGCTTTGCCTTACTCGCCGGTTTGGCGGTGCTGTATGCCGCCTTGCAAGCCAGCGCCGACGAACGTCGCCACGAAATCGCCGTATTGCGTGCGCTAGGCGCGCGCCAAGGCCAATTGACGAGCGCCTTGTTGGCCGAATTCGCCGTGCTCGGCGCCTTGGCCGGCCTGATCGCCGGTCTCGTCGCCGGCGTGATCGGCTGGGCCTTGGCGCACTTCGCGTTTCAACTCGACGGCTATTGGCCATCGCCCGAACTCTGGATCTGGGGCATGCTGCTCGGCGGCGGCTTGACGACGATGGCGGGCTGGTTGGGCGTGAGATCGATGATGAAACAACCGGCAGGCGCGGCGTTGCGCGGGGGCTGAGGCCGAACTCAGGCGGCATCGCGCTACGTCGGCGGCGGCG
>DATETD010000041.1:0-7110 GCA_035283885.1 Rhodocyclaceae bacterium | reverse complement strand
CCGTCCGGTCATCGCCGACTTGCCGTCCGCCGATTTCCAGGGACGGCACCGTGCGGTGCTCGAGGGCGAAAAGGCGATGGCGGCGATGTTGCCGGAGTTGAAAGCCAAGCTCGAGCGCATGCGCAGGAACGGCGCGGCGGCGGCGCGTTAGAACAGTTCCAGCTCGCCCGAATCGACCAGCTCTTCGCACGACACCAGAATCTCCTTGAAGTCTTCGGGCACCCAGTTCAGATTGAAGACGAAGCGTTGATAGATATAAATCGGCGCAACGCCGGCGTCGCCCGTAGGGGTCAGGGTGTATTTGAGGCATAACTGCGGATCGTCGGAGCCGAAGGAGATATTTCGTTCCTGCAATTTGATCAGCATCGGCACCTGGGTTTGAAACTGGATGCGCTTGTCGTCTTCGGAGATGTAGCGGTTCTTGAAGGCGCCCCAGATCAGATTGGTGACTTCGCCGAGGATGTCGGAGATATGTCCGGGTTCTAGCGTATCGCTGTCGCCGCCTTCGGTCGGCACGGCGATCGGTGGATTTTCCGATTGCAACATCATATAGCCGCGACACCAACTGCTTTCGAGCGGAATCAGCGTGAACACGTCGCCGCAAACGATGCGGTCTTTGACGATATACGGCGTGTCGCAGACGGCGCCGAAGTTGCGGAATTGGCTCAACAACGCGCTCTCGGTGATTTCCTGAATGCCCCGGACCAGCACATTGGGAAAGGCGAAGCTGAAAATGTAATCGTCGACCGGTTGGCGCAAGCTGTCGATGGTGTCGACGGTATAGGCGGCGCAAAAGGACTTTTGCGTTTTCCGATCCAGATCGTCGAGCGTTTCGGCTTGCTCGCGACGTAGGAAGATCGGCAGTTCGGGGCGTATCCGATGAATTTCGCAACCGAGTTCTACGCCGCCCGTCGGATTGTCGTTGTAATGTTCCGATAGCAGGATACCGCCCAGATCGACATTCGATTTGAGCACGTTCATCACGTTGTCGCTATGGGTTTTCAAGCCGATCAGGTTGTTTTCGATGCAGAAAAATTTTATTGCATTGGATACCTCAGTGTCGCCGTCGTCGATCACCAACACCTTGCTGACTACCTGCGCATTTTCGCTCATCGTCGCGTCCTCCTGATTGTCATGTATTTTCAAAGAAGTGGTTTCAAATCCATATGAAGAGCATAATTCGGCGCAAGGATAGCACGAAGATTCGACCTTGGCGTCGATAATGCTTCGAACTCTCGGCGACGACTCGCTTGCGCTGCGACGATTGACTTGATCGGCGATGCAGGTTAGATTGTCGTCGAGTACGGAATTCGTGCGTGCTCGCGTCTTCTTCCTTTCTTCCATTCTAGGGGTAATTGATATGAAAAATGCAGTGATGAGAGTTATCGGCCGTTTGTTGATCGTCGCCATGATGGCGTTGCCGTTCCAGACGGTTCAGGCCGGAATGATAGGCGTCGAGCAAGCCGTGCAAATCTCCCAGATCGATCGCGCCATGCTGTTGGGAGCGATCGACCGTCCCGAAGTCGCCAACCAGTTGCAAGCGATGGGCTTGGATCTGGCGACGGCCAAAGAGCGCGTTGCGGCGCTGACCGACGAAGAAGTTCGCACGCTGGCCGGCAAGATCGATTCCTTGCCGGCGGGCGCTAAAAGCAGCGGTTGGGGCTGGGCGATCGTGATCGGCATTGCGGTCTGGGTTTACTACGCCTATTATTCGCGTTGATTCTCTTTGCATCATTCATGAAGAACGCCCGCCGCTTGGCGGGCGTTTTCCTTGTTGCCTCGCTGGGTTTGAGCGGTTGCGCGGTATTTATTCCGCAGACGGCTGCCTTGCGCGAGCACCCGCCGGTCGCGATTCCCGAGAGTATCGAGTGGGCGGAGGTTCCATTTTTTCCTCAGGACGAGTATCAATGCGGTCCGGCGGCCTTGGCCACCGTGCTGGCGAGATTTAAGCCGGAGATCGCCCCCGAGGATTTGGCCAAAGAAGTTTATCTACCCGGTCGTCAAGGAAGTTTGCAGATCGAAATGCTGGCGGCGCCGCGACGTCATGGGCTGCTGTCCTATCGGTTGGCGCCGCGTTTGGACGATGTGCTGCGCGAGGCAGCCGCCGGGAATCCTGTTGTCGTGTTGCAGGATTTCGGCGTGTGGCCGGTCTCGATTTGGCATTACGCGGTCGTGGTCGGTTACGATTTGCCTCGCGGCGAGCTTATTTTGCGCTCGGGCGGACAGCGGCGGCAAGTCATGCCGTTCGCAATTCACGAATATTTGTCGAAGGAAAGCGATTACTGGGCGATGGTGGTCGTTCCGCCGGAACGGCTGCCGGCGACGGCGAGCGAGACGCCGTATCTGGCGTCTTTGGCGGCGTTCGAACGCGGCGGCAATCTTCAGGCGACGCGCACGGCGTATGGCGCTGCGTTGAAAAAGTGGCCCGAGAGCAGTATTGCCGCGATCGGTTTGGCGAACTCCCATTATGCGGTGGGAGAGTTGCCGCAGGCCGCTGCCGTGTTGCGTAGCGCCTTGGAGTTCCAGCCCGATTCCATGGTGTTGTTGAACAATCTGGCGCAAACGCTGTCGGATTTGGGGCGCAACCAGGAGGCCTTGCCGCTGATCGAGCGCGCTTTGGCGCTGGAGGCGGTCTCGCCCGCCGCGTCGCTGGCCGCCGCATTGCGCGAGACGCAGCAACTGCTGTTGCAACGTCTGCATCGGTAGTCTAGAGCTACGCCGTCGGAGCGCGTGCGTTTATAGCGGCAGCCGTTCTTTCAGCGTCAACAGCCCGGTCAGTTGTGCGACGGTGCGCTGTAAGGTTACGGTCGAGATTTCGCTTAGATCGAATATCTTGGCCAGTTCGGCGGTGCGGCTTCTAACCAGTTCGCTCATCGCGTCCTCCTGGTCGACGGTGATGCCCATATGCGCATATTGCGCGGAAAGCTTCGCCAGTAGATCCTGCGTTTCCATTGCGCCACGGGTCTGAGCGGTTTTGAACTGCTCCGCCAATAGGCCGATTTCGTGCAGGTAGATTTGCGACAGATCCGCCAGTTGCTCCTTGATTTGCGCATTTTCCTCGAGGCAGAACAGGGTGTTCAGGCGCGAATCGATGGCTTCGGTCGCCACTTCCATATGCTCCAGCAGTCGATGACATAATTCCTCGTCGTCGAGCGGCATGTTGTTGATCAGCACCGTGACGTAGGCGAAATTGAATGCGGCGCGATTCTTGAATCGGGTAATTTTATCCAATGTGCGTACATGGTTGATGATGGAGACTTCCAGCGGGCGATTTTCGCCATTGAGGCTGAGCGTCAATTCCCGTTCGCCGCAGCGTACTTGCATGGCGCCGTCGAGGCGGAACGATCTCAGCATCGCGATTAGGGCGACGGATATCCCGTGGGAATTTTTGCAGTCGCGTAAGGCGCGTAGGAATTTAACCAGAACGGCGTACTCTTCGAAATTGGACAAAATCAGGGTGGCCAACATCTCGGACTCGTCCGCCTTGGTGCGCAAGTTGGATCGTTCGCTGATGAGGCGGATTTTTTGTTTGACTTCGGCGAGTTTGTACGGCTTGACGATAAAGTCGTCCGCGCCGGCGTCGTATCCTTTGAGCGCCGATTCCAGATCGTCCAGCGCCGAAATGAAAATTACCGGAACATGTTTGCTCTCGGGGTTGTTTTTGATGTGGCGACAAAGTTCGTAGCCGTCCATGCCCGGCATGCCGACATCCAGTAAAAAAAGTCCCGGCGTCTTTTCCGTCAGGCGCTTGAGACAGGCGTAGCCGGATTCGAACGATTCGACGTCGTAGATTTTGCCGAAGGTCGCCGCCAGCACACGGCGTGTGGCTTCGGCGTCGTCTACGATGAAAATACTGAAGGCATTATCCATAAGAGGTGCTCCACAAGTGATCGGGGTTCTCGTCCAGGCGCAGATCGACGATATCGACCGGAGTATAGGCGGGGACGAGGTCGAATAGTTCGATGATATCGTCGTTGCGCATGCGGATGCAGCCGTGCGAGCCCGGCGCGCCCATCGGGGCGGTGTCGGGCGCGCCATGCAAATAGATATAGCGGCGCATGGTGTCGACCTCACCCAAGCGGTTATATCCGCACTGCGTGCCCGAAAGCCAGAGTATCCGCGTCAAGATCCAGTCGCGATCCGGCGCGGCGGCGGCGAGTTCCGGGGTCCATAGTTCGCCGGTCGGTCGTCGACGCACGAAAACGGTGTTGACCGTCGCGCCAGCGCCGACTTTTGCGCGCACGATATGGCGTCCGCGCGGCGTCATCAGGCTGCCGCGCCGTTCCCCGGCGCCGTTTTTCGCCGTCGACACGGAGTAGCGGCGCAGCTGTCTGTCGGCATCGATTAGGTCTAGGGTTTGTTGCGGCAAGCAAACGACAATGCGCATAGTACGATATCGGGCGATCGGGTCGGGTCGTCGGGCCGGGTTATCAGACCGTGAGTGTGCGTTGGCGACGCGCGGCGAAAAAACTCGACAGCAGTTGGCCGCATTCCTGCGCCAGTACGCCGCCATGGATTTCGGCATGATGGTTGAGCCGGGTTTCCGCAAACAGATCGACGACGCTGCCGGCCGCGCCGGTTTTGGGGTCGGCGGCGCCATAGACGACGCGGGCGATGCGGGCGTGCATGATCGCGCCCGCGCACATGACGCAAGGCTCCAAGGTGACGTAGAGGGTGCATCCGGGCAGGCGATAGTTGCCGAGGCGGCTCGCCGCATCGCGCAGGGCGACGATTTCGGCGTGCGAGGTCGGGTCGCGATGGCTGACGGGTCGATTGAAGCCGCGTCCGACGATGTCGCCATTGGCTAGGGTGACCAGTGCGCCGACGGGAACTTCGTCGGCGGCGGCGGCTTCTTTGGCCAGATCCAGGGCAAGTTTCATGAAATCGTGATCGGTCATGGCGATATTATGCCTGTAAGTGGCCGCTTGCAGCGATGGCGATGGCGACCTTCGGTGGTAAATGACTGAAAAAATTTGACGATTCGCCTTACTTTTCTGTGACATCGACGGATTCGATGCGTAATATTGGAGTCTGTTCTATTCACGACGCGCTGCCATGGACATCATTACGAAAAAACGTATTAGAGAGTGGACTTTGTTCGGTTTGGTCGGGGCTATGGCGGTGGTGGCGAACTTGCCGCGCCATGTGCTGGATGAACTGCACCTGGAGACCCCGCTGGTGATGGCGGTGTTGGGTTTGGTGGTGATTTTGGCCATGTTCCTCTACATGCGCTTCTTTTTCTTTCTGCTGTACGCTTTGTTGGCGATCGGCGCCAACTTGCCGGAAAAATGGGCGGGGGGCTTAGGCATTACTCAAGGGCCGTTGCTGACGACCCTGGTGCTGATGGTGGCGCTCTCCTTGCTGAATTATTTCACCAAGCTGATGCCCTCCGGCTTGGAGGCAAGCAAAGGAAATGCGAACCCCGAAGCGACGAAAGTCCTCTTGGAGGCGATCGATCGCGATAATCTTTCGTATATCAAGACCGTGTTGTCGGTAAGTTTCGATCTGGACGCGATGGGCGAGCATGGCATGACTCCGCTGATGCGCGCCGCCTTAAGAGGGAATCTCAAGGTGGTGGTGATGTTGCTCAAGCATGGGGCATCGGCATTGATCGTCGGCCCCTCGGGGCTGGCGTCCGATATCGCGGCGCGTCAGGGGCATACCCAGGTCGCCGAACGTTTGAAGCAGGCGGAGGCGGTCGAGGCGCATCTCGCCGGCAGTCGAGCAAAGAACGTCGTGGACAGCGATTCAATCGCTTGAGGCGAGTATGTCCTGCGCGACCGCTTCGGCGACTTCGATGCCGTCCACGGCGGCAGAAAGAATTCCGCCGGCGTAGCCTGCGCCCTCGCCGGCGGGAAATAAGCCGCGCGTATTGAGACTTTCGTATTTTTGGTTGCGCGGGATGCGCACGGGCGACGAGGTGCGCGTCTCTACGCCGGTCAATAGCGCGTCGCTCATATCGAATCCTTTGATTTTTTTGCCGAAAGCAGGCAGTGCTTCGCGCAAGGTGGCGACGACGTAATCCGGAAGGCATAGCGATAAGTCGGTCATCTTAATGCCAGGGGTGTAGGAGGGCGCGACGGCGCCCAAGGTGGTTGAAGGCCGTCCGGCGAGGAAATCCCCGACTTTTTGCGCCGGAGCGGCATAATTGCCGCCGCCTGCGGTAAAAGCCAGGCTCTCCCAGTGACGTTGGAAAGCGATTCCGGCCAAGGCGGGATGGGGGCTATCCGGAAAGTCGCCGGGAGCGACATCCACCACCAATGCGCTGTTTGCATTGCGCTCGTTGCGGGAATACTGGCTCATGCCGTTGGTGACTACGCGTCCCAGTTCCGAGGTGGCGGCGACCACGGTTCCGCCGGGACACATACAGAAGCTGTATGCCGAGCGTCCCGATGCGCTGTGATGCACCAACTTGTAATCGGCAGCGCCGAGTAGCGGATGTCCGGCATTCTTGCCGTAGCGCGCCTGGTCGATCAGCGATTGCGGATGTTCAATGCGCACGCCGATCGAAAACGGCTTGGCCGTCATCGCCACGCCGCGGTCGTAAAGCATCTGAAAGCTATCGCGTGCGCTGTGGCCGATGGCGAGAATCAGATGGCGGCAGGCGATGCGCCGACCGTCGGCCAGCAGCACGGCGCCTACGCGCCCGTGCTCGATCTCGATATCGACCACCTTGCTTTCGAAACGAACCTCGCCGCCGAGCGACGCGATCGTCTCGCGCAGGTTTTCGACCATCTTCACCAAGCGGAAGGTGCCGATATGGGGCTTGTTGATATAGAGGATCTCGGGAGGGGCGCCGGCCTTGACGAACTCCGTCAGAACTTTGCGCCCACGGAAGTGCGGGTCTCTGATTTGGCTATAGAGCTTGCCATCGGAAAAGGTGCCTGCGCCCCCTTCGCCGAATTGCACGTTGGATTCCGGGTTGAGCTGGGATCGACGCCAAAAGCCGAACGTATCCTTGGTGCGCTCGCGAACCGCCTTGCCGCGCTCAAGTAATATCGGCTTGAAACCCATATGCGCCAGAATCAGCCCGGCCAGCACGTCGCATGGCCCAGTGCCGATAATGACCGGGCGGGGTAGGTCGAGATGGTGCGGCGCCTGGGCCACGAA
>DATETD010000040.1:0-20240 GCA_035283885.1 Rhodocyclaceae bacterium | reverse complement strand
ATTTTCGGTCGCGGCGGCGAAGAAGTGGCGACCTTGGCGGAACAGGGCGTTTCCTTCGAAGTCGTGCCGGGCATAACCGCCGCCGCCGGCGTGGCGTGTTACGCCGGCATCCCTTTGACGCATCGCGACTATGCGCAAGCCTGCGTGTTCGTCACCGGCCATCTAAAAGACGGCAGCATGGACCTGGATTGGACGGGATTGGCGCGGCGGCGGCAGACCGTGGTGGTGTATATGGGTTTGTCCGGCTTGACGTATCTATGCGAAAAACTCATCGAACACGGCTTGCCGCCCGACTGGCCCGCCGCGATCGTACAACACGGCACCCAGCCCAGCCAGCGTAGCGTGATCGGCAATCTGCAAACCCTACCCGCATTGGCGAAGGCGGCGCAACTCAAGCCGCCGACCTTGATCGTCGTCGGCGAGGTGGTGAGTTTGCACGCGAAATTGAGTTGGTTCGAGGAAAGGCGCGAGGTGTCGTCTAAGCTTCGGTTCGAAACTGAAACATGACGCCATTTACAGACGGCAAGCATTGCGGCATCCGTCCCGCCGGCGCCGAGTTTCAATGGTGCGGGGAATCGCAAAAAAAAAGCCACCGGCGACACGATCGCCGGTGGCCGATGAGCCGATAGCTATATTGAATTTATTCGACTTTTGCTTTGGCGCGCAGTTCTTCGATATGTTTTTGCACGACGCGCTGCTGCAATTGCTGGGTGATTTGTCCTTTGGCCTCGTCTATGCTGGGTAACTTGAGTTCGCGCGTGTCGTCGAGTTGAATCACATGCCAGCCGAAATCGCTTTTAACCGGAGCTAAGGTGAATTTGCCTTTTTCGAGTTGAGTCATGGCTTGCGAGAAGGGTTTGACGAACGATGCGGGGTTGGCCCAGCCTAGATCGCCGCCTTTTTCCTTGGAGCCGGGATCCTTCGAGTCCTTGGCCAGATCGTCGAATTTTTCGCCTTTCTTCAGCTTTTCGATAATTGCCTTGGCGTCGTCTTCCTTTTCGACCAGGATATGACGTGCCTTATATTCCTTATCGCCCAGGCGGTTTTTGATTTCATTGTATTCCTGCTTGATCTGATCTTCGGTGACCGGATTGCTGCGGGCATAGTCGTTCAAATAGGCGCCGATCAGTACGCCCTGGCGAGCGAGGTCGATTTGACCTTGGATTTCCGGTTTTCTGTCGAAGCCTTTTTTGATGGATTCTTGCGTCAACACTTCGCGCCGCACCAATTCTTCGGTAATCGCTTTGCGTAGATCGGGGGTGTCCGGCTGTCCTTGCGCGGCTTGACCGGCAAACAACGCCTCGGCGCGAATGCGCGGGATGGCTTTGCCATTGACCTTGGCGATCGACGAGGATTTATCGCTGGCTTCGCTGACGGTTTCGCCCTTATCGCTCTTATCCCTTTTGGCGGCGAGAGCCGGACCGGCGGCGAGCGTGGTGGCGAAAGCAAGTAAAAATGCATGACGGAGAGTGCGGTTAATAGTATTTCCGAGTAAGTGGGGATGATGTAAAAAATTCGGACCGACCGATGAAAGCCGATCAGGGTTGTAATGGGATTGGGGGTGGGGTTGACGTCGACGGCGAACCGGTTGTTTTCGCCTGAAATTCAGCAGGGGTATAAGCGATAATGCTTAACGCATGAATATCGCGTTGCATCGACGATGCGAGCGCATGATACACCAAGCGATGACGCTCCATGATCTTGCACGCGGCAAAGTGCGGACTGACGATGGTCAAACGATAGTGTCCTCCTCCGCTTAACGATCCGGCATGGCCCTTGTGCCGCGCGGAATCGTCGACGATCTGGATGAACTCAGGTTCGAGGACGGCAAGCTGCCGTTGTAGGGTGGCGGCGATATCGGTAGAACTCATAATGACGATATACGTAGACTCAAGCCTTGGGTAAGACTTGGCGGAATGGGCGCACGGCGACCGTCGCATAAACACCTGCGGCGACATAGGGATCGGCAGCGGCCCAAGCTTCGGCGGCGGCGAGCGATTCGAATTCGCCGACGATCAGACTGCCGCTAAAGCCGGCAGGGCCTGGATCGTTGCTGTCGATGGCGGGGAAGGGACCGGCAAGCACGATGCGACCGACGGCTTCCAGTTCCAGCAGGCGAGCAAGATGGGCTGGACGGGCCGCCAAACGCCGTTCGAGACTGTTCGGATGGTCGGTGCCGATAATGGCGTATAGCATCAGGATTTCTCCTCATTGGTGTCGGGAATATAGCGCGACAGCACGACGCCTTGCGCCAGGATAAAGAGGATCATTAGCCCCATACTGCCGAAAAGTTTGAAATTGACCCAAGTTTCGGTGCTGAAATTGAAGGCGATCGCGAGATTCAGTCCGCCCATACAGGCAAAAAAAACCGCCCAAGCCATGTTGAGTTTGCCCCATAGCGGTTCGGGCAACTGCACTTGCTCTTCCAGCATTTTGCGTATCAGATTGCGCTTAAAGAACTGCGCCGAGGCGAACAATGTGCAGGCGAATAGCCAGTAGAGGACGGTCGGTTTCCATTTGATGAAAGTTTCATCGTGCAGGAGTAAGGTCGCCCCGCCGAAAAATACGACCAGTCCCAGACTGACCCATAACATGGTGTCGACCTTGCCATGACGGAAGCGAACCCAGAGGATCTGAGCCAATGTTGCCGCAATCGCCACCCCGGTCGCCACGTAGATATCGAACGTTTTGAAAGCGATAAAAAACAGGATGATAGGGAACAGATCGAAAAGAAACTTCATTAAGTATCCTGTGATGAACCGTAAAATAAGGCGGAGTCGCCGGTAGACGAGGGCGCAAATCCGGAAAAAGCAGCGCCGAAGGGCGCGAATTGTAACGGTTCCTCGCCCAAACGGGAAAACTACCGGGAAAACTACCGCCGAACCGTCGCGAGATTATTCGGATTGCAGTGCGATCACGGCGGAATTGATGCAGTAGCGCAGTCCGCTCGGCGCCGGGCCATCGGGAAACACATGACCGAGATGGGCGCCGCAGTGCGTGCAAACGACTTCGATGCGTTGCATATTATGACTAAGGTCTTCGATTTCGGTCAGCGATGCGGCGACGATCGGGCCGCTGAAGCTGGGCCAGCCGCAGGAGGAGTCGAATTTGGCGCTCGAATCGAACAAGGGTTGGTCGCAGCATGCGCATCGGTAGAGGCCTTGTTCATGACAGTCCCAATAGCGACCGCTGAAAGGAGCTTCGGTGCCTTTTTCGCGTGCGATTTTATATTGCAGCGGCGTCAAGCGATTGCGCCACTCGTCTTCGCTACGAACGATGGAGGGCTTTTTGCTCATGGTCATGGTTCCCCGTGGATTGAGACGCCGGAAATACGATGCGCACCCTAGCGTCGCATAACTATAATCCAACGCGGCGACACGAGCGCGTCGGCCTCGAAAATTCAGGACAGGATAATGCGAATAACTATTGTAGGTGCAGGGGCGATCGGCGTCGGCAGTGCGTGGTATCTCATGGAAGAGGGTCATGAAGTCACCGTACTGGAGCGACAAGCCGAGCCGGCGGCGGAGGCCAGTCATGCCAATGGCGGCCAAATATCGGTGAGTCATGCCGAGCCATGGGCCAACCCAGCCGCGCCGTTGAAATTCCTCCAATCGCTCGGGGACGAAGAGGCGCCCTTGCTATGGCGATTGCGCGCCGACGCCGCACAATGGTTATGGGGTCTGCGCTTTTTACGCGAATGCACCCCGCAACGCACGCGGGCGAATATTGCGGCGATCGTGCGTCTTGGACTGTTCAGTCGAACGGCGTTGCAAGAACTCAGGCAAAAATTGACCTTGGATTACCAGCAACTAGAGCGCGGTATTTTGCATTTTTATACCGATCCGCGCGAATTCGACCGCGCCGTAGCGCAAGCGGCGCTGATGCGCGCCTACGGCTGCGAGCGGGAGGCAAAAACCAGCGCCGAATGTTTGGCGATAGAACCGGCATTAGGCGCCGCGGAGACGCCTTTGGTAGGCGGCACGTACACGGTCGGCGACGAATCGGGCGATGCGCAATTGTTCTGCAAACAACTGGCGCAGCATGCCGCTCGTCGCGGGGTGACATTTCGTTACGGACAGGCGGTGGTGGCGCTCGAACGTCAAGCCGATCGCATTATCGGCGTTCGTTTGGCCTCGGGGGAGGCGGTGCGGTCCGATCATGTGGTGGTGGCGATGGGGAGTTATTCGCCTTTATTGCTGCATCCTTGCGGCGTACATTTGCCGATCTATCCGGCCAAGGGCTATTCGGCAACCCTGCATTTGCCATTCGGATGTGTTGCGCCCAGCGTGAGCTTGACGGACGACGGTCGAAAATTGGTGTTTTCGCGTTTGGGACAGCGTTTGCGCGTGGCGGGAACGGCGGAATTCAACGGTTACGATACCTCGCTGAATACGGCGCGCTGCGCGGCGATGCTGCAACGCACGTTACAAATTTTCCCATCGCTGAAAAATGTCGATGCAATCGATTATTGGGCATGCTTGCGCCCGTCTACGCCGAGTAACGTCCCTTACATCGGCGATATGGGCAAAGCGGGATTGAAAGGTCTTTGGCTGAATACGGGCCATGGCACCCTAGGCTGGACCTTGGCGTGCGGCTCGGCACGGCTATTGGCGGATCGAATGGCCGGCAGGACTTCGGCGATCGATCCTGCGCCTTATCGGTGGGACGGTCGCTGAAGCCTCGATCAGGCTTTAACGAATTCGCGCAGGACGCGGCGTAGAAGCAGTATGTCCTCGGCGACGGCTTGCGGAAAACCGACGCGCGTGCCTTCGCGATGATCCCGCAATAAATCGAGCAAAAAGTCGTCCGCCGCTTTGGATGGCCAAAGCTTCTGAATCTTATCGATAAGATGCGGAAAATCCTCCAGCGATTGCCGCTGTCCATTCGGGCCATCGTCCCAATCGTCGGGTTTTACGTTGAGGTGTTGACGTAAGGTGGAGGCCAACCATTCGAATTCCTCGCGCTGTCCCGAACTCCTGTAGATTTCCAAGGCTTTGAGCCACGGCGCCAAGTCGCGTTTGGGATCTTGGAAAATATAATCGACCAAGGTGACGCTGGCCTCGGAGGTCAATCCCATCGAGGTCATGATATCCGCCAGTTCGATCGCAGGATCTTCGTGGGACTCGCTGCTTTTGGCCGCAGCAAGCACATTGCTGATACCCATCGTTTGGCCGGGAGTCACTTCGATAATCGAAGCGGAGGGGGGCGTATTTTTCGCAGCGACGCTCAGCGGACTCGACGACTTGGGGTTTCCATGCAGAGCCAATTCGAAAGCAATGATCGATTCATTGATTTTGGCATTATTCTCGAGGTTGGCGACGGGCGGTAACCATTGATCGCGGCCATAGTCGATTTCCTCGTCGTCGTCGTTTTTTGGCGGCGAGATGGGTGAGGGCGGACGAGTCGGCGGTGCCTCTTGGCTCACGGCAGGTGAATTTTTGGCGGCCAACGCCGCCGCCGATTCGCGGATACGCACTCGTGCGAGTTGCGTCGCCAATTCGGGGTGCGGAGGGGATTTATCGGCAAAGGGTGGCGGCGTGGATATTCCATGGAGCGCAGAGTCGTAATGCTCCGGCGCCTTGGGCATTGCCGGCGACGAAGGTAAAATCGGCTCGTGCGTATCGCTATGCGGCGCCTTCGGCAAATCGAGGGCCTGAACCAATAATTGTCGCCGCAATTGCAGGCGATGGTTCAACGACAATAGGCCAGCGCCGAGAACGCCGCTTCCCAGAACGACGGCCAGCAATTCATACAAACCGACGCTCTTGTCGTTGCGTGTTTCGTCGGCTTGCATTCGCGCTTGCATCTGTCGTTGTCCCGCCTCAAGTTGTCGCGTTTTAGCCTCCAGAGCGACGATGTAATTTTTCGCTTCAATGAAGGCTGCATCGAGCGTCTTCAGGTCCTCCACCATGTTCAATTCGGTGCGCCCCTGATCCTCGATCATACGTTCCAGCCGATCGAGCGAGGTCGCGAGGTCGCGCATGGCCGACGACCCTCCCTCTCCATTGCCGCCGATCACCAGACGATCCCGACTGGCTGAACTTTTTGCTGCCGCGATATCCGATTTCGTCGTACGCGCAGGGGCAGGGCGGGGGGGAGGAGGGATGGGGTCGGTTTCAAATTTAGGCGAAAACGAGGTCTCTCCTTCAAGCGAAGGGAGCCCCGAAGGAATATTCAGCACCGTGCCTGCGGGTAAAGGAACCGAACCGAAGCGGGAGCGACCGGGGAATAGCGCCGGATTGGCCTGGGCAATCAGCCGTCGATACTCATTGCGTAAATCGGGCCGATTGGGATAGCGCTGACGCGCCAGAACGTTCAGGTTGGTGTCCTGATCGATCGTTAAGGTTTCTCCTGCCTCCGTGGCGGTGTCGCCGAGCGATGGCGAGCCCGGACTGGTAAAAGTCGGCGCTGACGAGACGGATGCACTACGAGAAGGCGGACGCGTCGATTCTTTGGCGGATGCCGGCTCGGCGGCGGCGCTGGTTTGCGTGTCGGGCAAACGAGTCAGCACCAAAAAATCCTTCGAAAAATTACCGTGACATCCTATCGTAAGACGGAACTCCACCAAGGGACTATTCACTCGCGTCGGCGAGACAATCAAGATTCGCGGACGGTGCGCCATATCGACGACAATCCGTGCGTCGGCGGGAAAAAATTGTCGATCGGGCGCCTCCGCAGGCGGCGCGATGCGAATGCAGTCAGCGGTCAGCGGCGGCTCGTTCGCGTGGATCGACAACGGAATTTCCAGCCTTAACGGTTGCCCCAGAATCGGACTGATCGAAGGAGCGCCCAGCCCCATTCCATGCGCAGGCAACGCCAATAGGGCGGGAGCGACGGCCAAGCTAAAACGACTCAAGGATATTCGGCGCCACCCGTATCGGCCTCGGCGGCCAATTGCGGTCGCCAAATCGGGAAAGCGCAAACGAAATAAGTTTGATGGCATGAGGTGGGCGGCGAAGTTCTAGCGTCAATGCAAATGTTTGGGTACGATATCAGTATGCTCTTCAGGTAATTCGGGGTGCACCGACTCTCCTTCGGGGTTTGGATAAAGCGGCGCGCCGCAACCGTCGCAAAACTCGAAAGGCATACGTTGATCCAAAATCACGATACTGCTTACCCCCGCCTCTTGAAGTATGGCTTCGATTTGCTCGGGAATGTCGACTTGTTCGTCTTCGAACGCCAATAACGGCCAGATTACGCCGTGCACGACATCGTCGCTGCCGCGCAATGTAAAACCGATGCGATACTCTTCCAAGACATCGTCGTAGTATGGCGCAATGATCGCTCGCAGATCGGCAGGGGAGCGATTGAGCATCGTCCGCAGATAGGTCACGGCGGCGCGCAGCGTCCACGGTCGCGAGGCTTGATCGGTGTTGAAGATTGCGATGTTGTACGTCTGAACCGGCAGAAATTCCAGCGCGCACGTCGGAAACAACGGACGCATGGCCTCCCCCCCCTGACGCGACCACTGCTCGAATACGTTCTCCCGACTCGCATCGTCTTCCTGCCAACGAAACAAGGCGGCGCCTTGCGGTGCGGCGACCGCGCCGAGAACAAAGCGCGAATCGGAAATAAAATTGGCCGTTTCGGCCAATTGCTTTGGATCGATTTTCAAGTCGCGCCCCTGCGCGGCTGTCTTAGATAATTTTTCCGCCAGTCGTGCGATGGCGGAGTAATTGTCCGGGAGCTGATCGGGGCTGAAAAGCACATCGATCAGGCTGAGCTTGGCGTCGGCAGCCAGCACATGGGCTTGCAACTGCACTCGCAACGCCGCAAGATGAGAGGGCGGAATCGCTCCGGAGGGTATTTTAGAGTGCGACCACGCCAGTACGGGAACCGCGATCATCACCGTGTCGAGTTCGGCGGCGGTTTTAGCTCGACGGGTTTCGGCGCAGGATTCGACGATGCGAGTCAGCTCATGGAACGCCGGCGACCCGTTGTCGCCATAGAGTTGATCGATGGCGCCGGTCAAGGTTTCTTCGTCCTGATTTTCCAAGAGTTTGTTGACTAAATCGACTAAGCGCGCCTGCCAGAAATCTCCCTCGATCTGGCTCGGCGACAGCGCAAGCTGGTTGGATAAATGGACTAGTTTCGAAAAATCGGGCGATTTTTTGCTACGGCGTGAAGATCGATGATGGGTCATGAGCGAGGAGAAGCCAGATGTAAGTGACCAACGGATGCGTACAGAATATAACCGCAGGAATGCATGTTCCCGACCGATTCTATCAGTTGTTGATATTGATGCCTACGAAGGCCGATCGGGCGATTAACTGGTAGACTCGTCCTATCCTGTTCAAGAGTAATGGTGACCGATGTTTTCCCGTTTGATGCCCAGAGAAGGCAAGTTTTTCGAGCTTTTTAATTCACACGCCGAGCTGATCGTTAGTGGCGGACGACAGTTGGTCATGCTGGTCAACGATTTGCAACAAGGCCCCGAAGTGCTGGCGCGGCATGCGCAATTGATCGACCAGATGGAAACCTCCGCCGATAGAATTACACGCGAAACGGTGTCCCTGTTGCATACGTCCTTCAATACCCCTCTTGATCGCGATGAAATCCATCAGTTGATTATGGGTATGGACGACGTCTTGGATCTGATTCAAGATTTTGCCGAAGCCGTGGTTCTATACGATATTCGCAGCCTGACGCAGGAAGCGTTACAGTTGGCCGACATCTGCGCATCCTGTTGCGAGCGTGTGAGATCGGCGGTTATCCTATTGAACGATATGGATAATGCTCCAGCAATGCTCAAGTTGTGCAATGAAATCGACCAACTCGAATCGAATGCCGACCGAGCGATGCGAACGGGAGTCACCAAGTTGTTCAGAGAAGAGGCCGATCTGCGCCAGCTGATCAAATTGAAAGGCATCTACGAACTGCTGGAAGCGATCACGGACCGTTGCGAAGACGTTGCGAATATTATCGAAGGCATTATCCTCGAGAACTCTTGAGCATTACTGACGATTATACGATATGCATTCGATCGAAATTGGCTTTGCAGCTATAGGGATATTGGTGTTTTTAGCGTTGGCATTCGACTTCATGAATGGCTTTCACGATGCGGCCAATTCCATAGCTACGGTAGTATCCACAGGCGTACTGAAACCGCAACATGCAGTCGCTTGGGCGGCGACATTCAATGTGCTGGCTGTGTTGTTTTTTCAATTGAAGGTAGCTTCGGCCATCGGCAAAGGCACCATCGACCCGAGCATTGTCGACCAGTATGTGGTGTTCGGCGCACTGGTGGGCGCCATTGCCTGGAATATAATTACTTGGTATTATGGCATTCCTTCCAGCTCGTCGCACGCCTTGATCGGCGGCTTGATTGGCGCCGCCGTGATCAAAGCTGGGCCGGGCGCCTTGATTTGGAGCGGCGTCGGCAAAGTCGTGGTGTTTATACTGATCGCCCCTATGCTCGGATTCATATTGGGGGGCGTTATCATGGTCGGCGTGGCTTGGTTATGCAATCGAAGCACTCCGCGCCGCGTCGATAAATTGTTCCGACGGCTGCAACTGGTTTCGGCCTCGTTATACAGCTTGGGTCATGGCGGCAACGACGCGCAGAAAACGATAGGAATTATCTGGATGCTGTTGATCGCAGCGGGAATCACCGGCGCCAAAGACGCATTGCCGCCAACGTGGGTCATCATTTCCTGCTATGCCGCCATGGGTCTGGGCACTCTTTTCGGCGGTTGGCGAATTGTCAAAACCATGGGACAACGTATCACCAAACTCCGACCGATCGGCGGCTTTTGCGCCGAAACCAGCGGCGCACTCACGCTTTTCATGGCAACGGCTTTAGGCATTCCGGTGTCGACAACCCATACGATCACCGGCGCCATCGTCGGAGTCGGATCGTCCCACGGAATGGGAAATGTACGCTGGGGCGTTGCTGGAGGCATCGTTTGGGCTTGGGTACTGACGATTCCGGCAAGCGCGTTCATCGCGGCGATCGCTTGGTGGGTCGGTTGTCGCGTGTTGTAATTCGAGTCGCTCGAATATTTTTCATATTAGTTTTTATCTCTAGGAGATTGCAGTGTCGGATATGATGTTTTATGAACGGGTCGTTGCATTGAACGATAAAAGCCATGCCCTGCTCAAAGTTCGCCCAGCGCATAACTTCGCTTACGCCACCAAAACCAATTCTGTTCCGCTTTTAGCCACCGAGTTCTTCGACTGCGCGCGCGAATATCCTATCGTATTCGTACGCACCACTGACGGAGTGATTCCTGCGGCCTTGCTTGGCTTACGCGACAATGAGAATCTGTTCGTCGACGACGAAGGAAAATGGGATGCTCGTTACATCCCGGCGTTTGTGCGTCGTTATCCCTTCGTTCCCGGTAAGGGCGCGCAAGGCGAACTGCTGGTTTGCATCGACGAAGCATCGCCATGTTTCGACGCCGAGCAAGGCGAAGCTTTGTTCGCCGAAGGCAAACCGACGGCGCAACTGGAGCATGCCATGAAGTTCTTAGCCGAGTTTCATCAAACGGTGGGCGTCACCGAGACGTTCGCTCGACGCCTCGATGAACTCGGTTTGCTGCGCCAAGCCGATTCGGTGGCTCAACTCAAAGACGGCAGTCAATTTCGCCTAAACGGTCTGAATGTCGTCGATGAAAATAAATTGCGCGCGCTGGACCGCGATGCGGTGCATAGCCTGTTCGATAACGGCGCGCTGGGACTGATTTATGCGCACCTTATGTCGTTGGGCACTATGGCGACTTTGGTCGATCGATTGAGTCGTCGCAGTATGAACACCGAAACCGCCACCCGTCACTAATCGAATTTCGCCTATTTGGCATCGAAATTCGTTGTTTCGAACGATGCACGCGGATCTTTGCCCAGCCATTTAGGCGATTTTCTCCACTTTCAAATACTATCCTTTTTGCAAGTTCATGACCAAATACGTTTTCGTTACCGGAGGTGTCGTGTCCAGTTTGGGCAAGGGCATCGCGGCCGCCAGCTTGGGTGCGATTCTCGAATCGCGCGGCATAAAAGTGACTCACATCAAACTGGATCCTTATATCAATGTCGATCCAGGAACGATGTCGCCGTTTCAGCATGGCGAAGTGTTCGTTACCGAAGACGGTGCGGAAACCGATCTCGATCTTGGTCACTACGAACGGTTCACCCATGCCAGAATGGGGCGTCGCAACAACTTCACTACGGGCCAGATCTATGAATCCGTAATTCAGAAGGAACGTAGCGGCGAATACCTCGGTAAAACGGTTCAAGTTATTCCGCATATTACCGACGAAATCAAGCAATATATCAAACGCGGCGCCGAAAATGCCGAGGTGGCGATTGTCGAGGTGGGCGGCACCGTCGGCGACATCGAGTCCCTGCCGTTTCTCGAAGCGATTCGACAAATGGGCATCGAAGAAGGGCGCATCAATGCCTGCTATATCCACCTGACTTTAGTCCCTTATATCGCGACCGCCGGCGAGCTTAAAACCAAACCGACCCAACATTCCGTTAAGGAATTGCGCGAGATCGGTATTCAGCCGGATATCTTATTATGCCGTACGGATCGCATAATCCCTGAAGAAGAACGCCGCAAGATCGCTTTATTTACGAATGTCCAAACCGAAGCGGTAATCTCGGCACTCGATGCGGACAGTATCTATAAAATTCCGTCGATGTTGCACGCCGAGATGTTGGATGAGATTGTTTGTCATAAATTGGGCATATTGGCGCGTGCGGCGGATTTGACCGTTTGGAAAAATCTCGTTTATGCCTTGCGCCACCCAAAATTTGAGGTCAATATTGCGTTTGTTGGAAAATATGTCGATTTGACCGAATCCTACAAATCCCTGACCGAAGCTTTAACGCACGCCGGCATTCATACCTCTTGTCGTGTGAAAATCAACTACATCGATTCGGGAGATCTGGAGCAACACGGCTGCGGCGTATTGGATGCATGCGACGCGATCCTGGTGCCGGGAGGTTTCGGTCGTCGCGGCACGGAAGGTAAAATCGCAGCGATTCGCTATGCGCGCGAAAATAAACGTCCCTACCTTGGCATCTGCTTGGGAATGCAATTGGCGACCATCGAATTCGCTCGGCATGTGGCTGGGCTGGAGAATGCCAATAGCACGGAACTGGATGCGGACACGCCTCATCCAGTGGTGGCGCTGATCACCGAATGGACAAACCGGGAGGGTTGCATCGAACGCCGCGATAGCGGTTCCGACAAGGGCGGCACCATGCGGCTTGGCGCTCAACGCTGCCCGATCAAACCCGATACCCTGGCGGCATCGATTTACGGCGCCGACGTCAATGAACGACATCGACATCGCTACGAAGTCAACAATGCCTATGTGCCGCGATTGGAAGCGGCGGGTATCGTGTTCAGTGCGCGCACTCCGAACGAAAATTTGCCCGAAATTATGGAATTGCCTTCGAACGTGCATCCTTGGTTCCTAGGCGTTCAATTTCATCCGGAATTCACATCGAACCCGCGAAACGGTCATCCTTTATTCATTGCATATGTCGAGGCCGCCTTGGCGCAGCAGAAAGCCGCTCGTGAAACTGTGTGATTTCGACGTTGGGCTGAACCAGCCTTTGTTTCTGATCGCCGGTCCGTGCGTGATCGAATCGCGCCAAATGGCGCTCGACACCGCCGGACAACTGAAGGACATTTGCAAAGAATTGGGCGTTCGATTCATCTACAAATCGTCCTACGATAAAGCGAACCGCAGCTCCGGAAACTCGTTTCGCGGTTTTGGGCTGGAGCAAGGATTGTCCATCTTGGCTGAGGTGAAAGAGCAAATCGGCGTCCCCGTTTTATCTGATGTTCATAAAGAGGAAGATGTCGCCGCCGTCGCCGCCGTTGTCGACGTATTGCAAACGCCGGCGTTTTTATGTCGTCAAACCGATTTTATTCAAGCGTGCGCGGCTTCCGGCAAACCGGTCAATATCAAAAAAGGTCAATTTTTGGCGCCCGCCGATATGCAGCATGTAGTACGCAAAGCTCGCGACGCCAATAACGGCGCCGATACGCTGATGGTGTGCGAACGCGGTACTTCGTTTGGCTACAACAATCTAGTGTCGGACATGCGTAGCCTTGCTATCATGCGGGAGACGGGTTGTCCGGTCGTATTCGATGCGACGCATTCCGTACAATTGCCGGGAGGGCAGGGGTCGTGCAGTGGGGGACAAAGGGAATTTGTGCCGCTACTAGCGCGAGCAGCGGTTGCGGTAGGAATTTCCGGATTGTTTATGGAGACGCATCCCGATCCCGATCGGGCTATGTCGGATGGACCGAATTCTTGGCCGTTAGCGCGGCTAAAGGAGTTGTTGCTGTCTTTAGTAGAACTTGACGCTGTAGTTAAGCGTCACAACTTTTGTGGTATTTTTTAACTCTATTCGGAGGTAAAGCATGAGTGCTATTGTCGATGTCGTCGCTCGCGAGATTCTCGATTCTCGCGGTAATCCCACCGTCGAGGCAGATGTATTGCTCGAATCTGGTGTTATGGGTCGTGCCGCCGTGCCTTCTGGCGCCTCGACCGGGTCGCGTGAAGCGATCGAATTGCGCGATGGGGATGCCGCTCGTTATTTAGGTAAGGGCGTCAGTCGCGCGGTAGAGAATGTCAATACGGAAATTTCCGAAGCCATCATTGGTTTGGATGCGGAAGAGCAAGCCTTTATCGATAAGGCGATGATCGAATTGGATGGCACCGACAACAAGTCCCGACTGGGCGCCAATGCGATTCTGGCGGTATCGGTGGCTGTCGCCAGAGCCGCTGCCGAGGAAGCCGGTTTACCGCTGTATCGCTACTTCGGCGGCTCGGGCAGTATGCAAATGCCGGTGCCGATGATGAACGTGGTGAATGGCGGCGCTCATGCCAACAATAACCTCGATTTCCAGGAATTCATGATCGTTCCGGTGGGCGCCAAGAGCTTCCGTGAAGCCCTGCGTTGCGGTACGGAGGTCTTCCATAACCTCAAGAAACTGGTCGATAAAAAAGGCTATCCCACCACAGTTGGCGATGAAGGCGGCTTTGCGCCGAACGTCGCCGGGAACGACGAAGCGATCGAGTTGATTTTGCGCGCCATCGAGGCCGCTAAATATACCCCTGGCCAAGATGTCATGCTGGCCCTGGATTGCGCCGCATCGGAATTCTATAAAGACGGTAAATACCATCTGGCCTCGGAAAAGATGGAGCTTGGTTCAGCCGAAATGGTCGACTACTTGGCTTCGCTTGCAGGTAAATACCCTTTCATCAGCATCGAAGACGGTATGGGGGAGGGCGATTGGCCGGGTTGGAAGTTGCTGACCGATCGCCTGGGCAAGAACGTACAAATCGTCGGCGACGATGTGTTCGTCACCAATCCGAAAATCCTCAAAGAAGGCATCAAGCAAGGCATCGCCAACTCGATTTTGGTCAAGATCAATCAGATCGGTAGTTTGACCGAAACCTTTGCTGCGGTCGAGATGGCTAAGCGCGCCGGATACACTGCCGTTATTTCCCATCGTTCGGGCGAAACCGAAGATTCGACGATCGCCGATATCGCTGTCGGCCTGAATGCGATGCAGATCAAGACGGGGTCGTTGTCGCGTTCGGATCGGATCGCCAAATACAATCAATTGCTGCGTATCGAGGAAGATCTCGGCGATGTCGTCAGCTATCCCGGCTTGGAAGCTTATTACAATCTGAGAAAGTGAAGGAAGCGGTTTAGATGAATTGGCCAACCGTCATTTTAGTTGTTCTTGTCGCCATGTTGCAGTATCCGTTATGGTTAGGCAAGGGCGGTTGGCTGCGTGTGCTCGATTACGATCGTCAGTTAGTGGCCCAACGCGACGTAAATCAGAAGTTAGAGCAACGCAATGCGGGTTTGGACGCCGAGGTGCGCGATCTCAAATCCGGTTACGAAGCGATCGAAGAACGCGCGAGATATGAGTTGGGCATGATTCACGCGGGTGAGTTCTTTGTGCAGGTGCCGCAAAAATAACGATCGATGCAACCCTGCATCGATGTTTTATGCCGCCGGACGAATTTCGCGCAATTTTTCTCTATACCGCTGGGCGTTGGCGACGTAATGCGCGGCGCTTAGCCGTAACTGCATGACTTCGTGATCGGTGAGTTCCCTGATCACCTTCCCCGGCGAGCCCATGACTAAAGAACGATCCGGAATGATCTTTCCTTCGGTGATCAAGGTATTGGCGCCGATCAAGCACGACTCGCCGATGACTGCGTGATTCAATATCGTGCTTTTAATACCGATTAAGCTGCCATTGCCGATGCTGCAGCCATGGAGCATCGCCATATGACCCACGGTGACCTCGTCGCCGATAGTTAACGGCGCCCCGACATCGGTGTGTAGCACGGATCCATCTTGAATATTACTGCGTGCGCCGACGATGATTGGATCGTTATCGCCACGCAACACCGTATGCCACCAAATGCTGGCGTGCGAATGAAGCCGAATGTCGCCAATCAATATGGCCGTATCCGCAATCCAAATCTCCGCACCAAGTTCAGGAGATATGTCGTCGAGTGTGTAGATGGGCATGCTGAAAATAGTTTGAAGAGCAGGGGAGTTTAACGAGGAGTCTTACCGCGTGGAGGGCCGTCGAATTTCCGTGAAGAGTCGAACGATTTTCGTGCAGGATCGAAGGGTTTGCGTGGAGAGTCGAACGCCTTGCGCGGCGAGTCGAACGATCTTGGCGACGATTCGAACGGAGGACGTTGCTGCGTATCGAACGAACGGCGTGGCGCATCGAAAGATTTTCGGGATGGATCGAAAGGTTTACCGCTCGGCTTACGCGATGGGCGAGTATCTTCGAATTCTCCCGGCTCTAGCGGGCGTGCTTTGAACGCGAATTGGCGTACTCGAATTCGCTGCAGAATATCGATGATGTCACTGGGTAACTGCGAGGGGAGTTCGACTGTGCTGTAGTCGTCGAAGAGATTGATCTGCCCGATTTGCTTACCGTCGATGCCGGTTTCGTTGGCAATAGCGCCGACGATTTCTTTTGGCATAACTCCTTGATTGCGACCGATTTCAATCCGGTAGCGCTGGATAGCGCCATCGCCAAAGCTACGGCGCTTGGCAGGCTCGACTTCGCGGGTATCGCGATTCTCGCGCGTAGGACGAACTACGTTACGCTCATTACCAAAATCGGCGACCGGCGGTGGCGCCACGGGCGCAGGAGTCGCGCCCGTGAGTTGTAGCGGGCGTTCTCTTTGCGCCAACCAAGCCAGCGCAGCCGCAATTTCGCGCGCACCCAGATCGTTATCGTTTTCGATACGACGCACCACATCGAAAAAGAAATCCAACTTTTCATTTTTAAGCGCGTCGATGATCTGTTGCGTAAACTGCGCAACCCGACGATTAGCGACTTCGCCCGGCGTAGGCATGGTCAGCGCTGTGATTCTTTGTTTCGTGGCGCGCTCGATCGCCTTCAACATATGCATTTCACGCGGCGTAATAAACAGGATGGCGCGTCCGGTGCGGCCTGCGCGACCCGTGCGACCGAT
Organism: Rhodocyclaceae bacterium; assembly: GCA_035283885.1. Taxonomy (GTDB): domain Bacteria; phylum Pseudomonadota; class Gammaproteobacteria; order Burkholderiales; family Rhodocyclaceae; genus DATETD01. The sequence goes on along the minus strand of DATETD010000040.1, from coordinate 3,759 downwards.
ACGGTGAACATAGGCCTCGGTATCGTAAGGCACGTCGTAATTGATGACATGACTAACGCGCGATACGTCCAGCCCTCGCGCAGCGACATCGGTGGCTACTACAATGTCGAGGCTGCCGCTTTTTAGCCGATCGATGACTTGTTCGCGTAGGCCTTGGGTTAAATCGCCATTCAAAGCCGCGACGGAATAACCTCGCGCCTCGAGCTTTTCGGCCAATTCGACCGTCGCGGTCTTCGTTCTGACGAAGATCAGCGCCGCATCCACTTCGTCTTCGATTTCAAGTATGCGAGTCAATGCCTCCAGCTTTTGTCCGCCATGAGTTTGGCAATACGTTTGCGAAATAGCCGCCACGGTAGTCGTTGCCGAACGAATTTTGATTTCTCGCGGGTTGCGCAAATGCTCATGAGCGACTCGCCGAATTACGTCGGGCATCGTCGCTGAAAACAGCGCCGTTTGACGGCTCGTCGGAGTATGTTCTAATATCCATTTGACATCATCGATGAACCCCATACGCAGCATTTCGTCGGCTTCGTCCAAAACCAACATCGAAAGTTTGTCCAACGAAAGGCTTTTACGTTCGAGGTGGTCCATGACTCGACCCGGTGTGCCGACGATCACATGCGTGCCGCGCGAAAGTTGGCGCAACTGAATCACCATACTTTGACCGCCGTAAATCGGCAGCACATGAAATCCAGGAAGATGCTTGGCGTAGCGTTGCAAAGCCTCAGCCACCTGAATGGCCAACTCACGCGTCGGCGTCAAGATCAAAGCCTGAGGAACGGTACGCGCTAAGTCGATTTTCTGCAATAGAGGCAAAGCAAAGGCAGCCGTCTTTCCCGTGCCTGTTTGAGCTTCTCCAAGGATATCGTGACCGGCCAACAGCGGAGGAATGCAGGCCGCCTGAATCGGCGAGGGAGTTTCGTAGCCTACATCGGCCAACGCCGCCAACAATGGCGCCGCCAATCCGAGAGTATCAAAGCCGGCGGAGTCATTAGCGGAGGAAGTATCGGTCGATGGAGTGTTCATAGTCAGTCTCGCAAAATAAATACCAGTCAAAAGCGACGGGGTAACCGCGTATTATCGCAGACTTGACTATCCAATGGTTAGTTTATTCGGACATGCGGGCATGAGCCATTTGCGCTGCACCGATTTCGGAATGAAGATGATGCGTAAGACATAGGTTTCAGTTGACGTCCACCCCGCTGGGCCGGAAATGTCGTCCAGATTCCTACGATTTTCCCGATGATCGCCAAGCCGCGTTGCCCATCTGCCCTTTAGGCGACACAAGTCTCCACGATTGTAACCTCGATGTCAGCTTGGACTCTCGACGCCCGTTATCGTCCTCGGGTGAGCGTATCCGTCGCGCCAGCGCCGACTTTCGACGTGGCGTCGACGGCTGCATTGTACCGCTAGGCGCCGTGCGCTCATGGCTGCGGCGGCGTTTGCGCACATTGCGCGCAGATACAGGCTTGGCGGCGCTGGGCTTCGGGGACTAAGGCCAGCGCAGCGGGATCGATTTTGGCGTGTGCGCACCAGCAATCGACATCGTGACGTCGATGCTTGGCGACGGCGCAGGCGTTGGGCTGGCCGCAGAGCGGACAGGTATGATTTTGCAGGATTTCCATGGTCGATGGCTTTCGCAGGGTACGATGGCTTTCGCAGGGTATATAGGCGGCGTCGATCGATAGCCGCGACGTGTTTGCGGCGGCAATGAGGTATCTTAGCAGCGAGCAAGTCCTCTGTTCATGCGACGAAAATCGGGGTCCTATGCTCGACTAACACGGCTGTGATAACTTGTGTCGGCGCACCTAAGTTCGACGAACTGCGTATCGAGCCGATCGGTTGGAAAAACCCTGCGTTCGCATGATTCGAGGAGATGTCGATGGATTTTTTCGTTACGTCGGTAGGCTTTGCCGCCGCATTTTTAACCACGGTCGCTTTCGTGCCGCAGGTGTTGAAAATCTGGCGCACGCGCTCCGCCGAGGATGTTTCTTTGGGCATGTATTCGCTGTTTTCGCTTGGGGTGGCGTTGTGGCTGGCATATGGCGTGTTGATCGCTTCCTGGCCGGTGATCGTCGCCAACGGCGTGACGTTATTATTGGCCGGCGCGGTGGTGGCGATGAAGCTCAAATTTAGTCGATAATCGAAGGCGCACTTAATCTAAAGGAGATGGATCATGAACTCGAAACGTTTGCAACTATCGGTGGGCGTTATTGCATGTGGCTTGATCGCCGGTTGCGCCGTTTATCCGCCCGCCGGGCCGGTGGCTCGCGCCGAAATCAAGGCGGCTTCGGGTAGCCAGGTGGCGGGCATGGCGGTTTTTAGCCAGGGGATCGATGGCGTGAAACTCGTCGCCAAGCTTACGGGCTTGTCGGCGGGCGAGCATGGTTTCCATGTGCATGAGGTCGGCGATTGCAGCGCCGCCGATGCGACCAGCGCCAAAGGGCATTTCAATCCGCACGGGAATCGTCATGGTCATGTGATGGCCGAACATCATGTCGGCGATCTGCCGAATCTGCGCGCCGATAGCAGCGGTCTGGCCGAGTACCAAGAACACATTGCCGGGCTGAGTCTTGTGGATGCTAAAACCAGCATTGTCGGGCGCGCCGTGGTGATTCATGCGGACGCCGACGATTACGCCACTCAGCCGGCGGGGAATTCGGGCAAGCGCGTGGGTTGCGGCGTGATCGTGCTCGACGCGGCGAAATAGTTTCCTAGTTTCCGTTGCCGCCGATAAAAAGTCGGCGCTGGCGGGACGGCTCGACGCAGGCGCGTCGATACGATTTTTCGTAGCGGAGCGGCGTATGGATCATCCGAAGATAAGCACTCTTTCCGGCGATTTCTGGGGCGGCTTGGCGGCGATGTTGGTGGCGCTGCCCGCGGCGATCGCGTTCGGCGTGACGATCTACGCCACGCTAGGCGGCACCAACGCCGCCTTGGGGGCGATGGCCGGGATACTCGGGGCGACGGCCTTGGGTTTGGTCGCGCCGGCGCTGGGCGGCACGAATCGCTTGATTACCGCGCCATGCGCGCCTGCGGCGGCGGTATTGGCGGCGTTCGCGATCGAAGCGCTGCGCGGCGGCGCGACGGTCGCTGCGGTCCTGCTGTTGCTGACCTTGCTTGGCTTGCTGGCCGGAGGCCTGCAAGTCGCGTTCGGCGTGCTGCGGTTGGGGCGCTTGATCAAATATATGCCCTATACCGTGGTGAGCGGCTATTTGTCGGGCGTCGGTCTGATCATTATCGCCAGCCAGGCGCCGAAGCTGTTGGGCACGCCCAAAGATCTGCAATTCTGGCAGGCCTTGTTGGCGTTCGATCTCTGGCGTTGGCAGAGCATCGCCGTCGGCGTGGCGACGATGGCGACGATGGTCGGCGCGCCCTATCTCGTCAAATCGATTCCGGCGGCGATTCTCGGTCTGGTGGCGGGGGTGGCGACCTATTTTGTAGTGGGACAATTCGATCCGGCCTTGCTGACGCTCGCAGGCAATTCGCTGGTAGTCGGCGCTCTTGGGGGATCGGCACAGGGCGGTGGCGCGAGTTTTATCGAGGGTCTTTGGTCGCGCTGGATCGCCGTGGCGGCGTTGAATCTCGATCAATTGCGCATGTTGGCGATGCCGGCGCTGACCTTGGCGGTGCTGCTGTCGATCGATACCCTGAAAACCTGTGTGGTGATCGATGCCTTGACGCGCTCGCGCCACGATTCGAATCGCGAGTTGATCGGTCAAGGCCTGGGCAATATCGCCTCCGGCCTGATCGGCGGCA
>DATETD010000039.1:0-4641 GCA_035283885.1 Rhodocyclaceae bacterium | reverse complement strand
ACAAGCCATGACCACCCTACGCCAGTTTTCCGAAAAAGAGCGCAACTACCACGAGTACCAAGCGCGCCAGAATTATCTGCGCCAACAGCGCACGATACAGTGGGAACTAGCGCAGGAACGGCAAGAAAAGCAACAAGCCCTGCGAGAAAAAGCAGCCGCCATGCAAAAGGCCGAAGCAGCGCTGCAAGAAAAAGATGCTGCAATGCAAAAAGCCAACGATGCACTGGCCGAAATCGAACGGCTCAAAGCACTCCTCGCCGCCAAATAAGCAAGCACGACCGACCAACCCAAACTGCATTTATCGCTCCGCATGAAACATCGCATCGACCCAAAAATCGACTGTGTCTTCAAGGCGCTACTCGGCGCTGAAGAAAACCGCAATCTGCTGGCGCACTTCCTCAACGCCATCCTGGCGAGCGATCTGCGCGCGCCGATTACGCACGTCGATATCCTCAATCCTTACAACGACAAGGAATTTCTCGACGACAAACTCAGCATCGTCGATGTCAAAGCGCGCGACGAGCGCGAACATCTCTACCAGATCGAAATCCAGATGCTCAACTATGGGCACCTCTCGGCGCGCATCCTCTACACTTTGGCCGATATCTACAGCCAACAACTGCAAAGCGGCAACGACTACCGCTTGCTCAAACCGACCTATTCAATTTGGCTGCTCGCCGAGAACCTGATCGCAGGCGATGACGATTATCTCCATGCCTATCAACTCCGCGACGCCAAAGGCCGCACTTTGCTCGATCACGGCGGCATCTGGCTGCTGGAACTGGATAAATTCAGCACCCAGACGGTCGAAAACGAACAGCAACGCTGGCTGCAATTCTTCAAGGCCGGCGAACAACTCGACGATATCGAATTACCCGACTGGATGACTACCCCCGAAATGAGACAAGCCATGACCACCCTACGCCAGTTTTCCGAAAAAGAACGCAACTACCACGAATATCAGGCGCGCCAAAACTACCTGCGCCAGCAGCGCACGATACAGTGGGAAATGGAACAAGAACGGCAAGAAAAGCAGCAAGCCCTGTTGCGCGAGCAAATGGCGATCAAGGAAAAAGCGGTAGCCATGCAAAAAGCCGAAGCAGCGATGCAGGAGAAAAAGGCTGCAATGCAGGAAAAGGACGCTGCGATACAAGAAAAGGACGCTGCAATGCAGGAAAAGGACGCCGCAATGCAGGAAAAGGACGCTGCGATACAGGAGAAGGACGCTGCGATGCAGGAAAAAGCAGCCGCGATCCAGAAAGCCAAGGACGCATTGGCCGAGATCGAACGACTCAGAGCGCTTCTAGCCGCCAAGTAAATCAGCGGGGGCGACCGACAGCTTGCGCGGGGTAAATTAGCCGATCGCGGCAGTGGCCTTGGCGCACTAGTCTCGCAAGCTCAATTCAACCGCGCAAGAAAACCCTTCCTATGACGAATCGATCAATTCGATATCGACCAGCAGTTCGAGCAATCCGGATAAATCGAAGGGTTTGATCAAAACGGGCCAGGGCGACAGGCGGAGTCGATCGAAACGCTCCGGGCCGGCATCGTCGGTCATCACGATCGCCTTGATCGGCAAAGCGGCGCGCTGTTGCACGATCGTCAGCAGTTCGACGCCATTCACCGTTCCCGGCAACGCAAAATTCACCAGATATAAGTCGGCGACGCCGATTTCCGCACACGCCAAGGCCTCTTCCGCCGTGGCGAACGAAACCACGACGCCGCCAAGCGCTTCCAATGACGAATGCACTATCTCTAGCGTGCGCGCATCGCTCTCGATCGCGAAAATCCGCTTGCCGCTCAATTGGGAATCCTCGTCGCAATCCGTCGCCGCAAACAACGACGGCATGCCGCTCTCCGCCTCAAAGCCACCCAACGCGCCACTGAGCGGCAACGCAATCTCGAACACGCTGCCGCGCCCCAGCCTCGAACGACAATTGATGCTGCATCCCAGTATCTTGCTCAAACGCTGCACGATCGCCAAGCCCAAGCCTAGGCCCTTTTCGCGATCGCGCTCGGGATTACCCACCTGAAAATATTCATCAAAAATATCCACGATATGTTTCGCCGAAATCCCGATCCCCGTGTCCCACACCTGAATCGCATTGCATGTCGCGCGCCGCCGAATTCCCACCAAAACGCCGCCGCGTTTTGTATATTTAATCGCGTTGCCGATTACATTGCGTAGCACGCCCAGCAACAAATCCATATCGGTGCGCAGCGCCAAGCCATGGAATGGAAAGAACAATTTGAAGCGCAAATGCTTGGACAGGGCCAAAGGCGCGAATTCCGCCTCGATGCGCTCGAACAGATCCTCGGCCTGCACCCACGCCAGATTCGGCTTGACCATGCCGGCGTCGAGGCGCGAAATATCGAACAAGACATTCACCTGCTCGTTGAGCGAACGCACCGACATCGAAATGAAACGGGATATCTTCAGTTGCTCCGCATTCAAATGCGTCGCGCTCAGGGCGTGCGAAAACAGGCTGATCGCCTGAATCGGCTGACGCAAATCGTGACCCACCGCCGCCAGAAAACGGGTTTTGGTGATGCTGGCGCTTTCCGCCGCCTGCTTCGCCATGCGCAATTCCATTTCGGCCAGCTTGCGCTCGTGAATGTCCTGAAAAGCGCCATACAGGCGCACCACTTTCCCCAGATGCTGCTCGCTTTCGCCCAACGCCCGCACCCAGATGCGCAACTGCTGCACCACCACTTGCAACTCCAGATCGAAGGGATCGCCGTTTTCGAGGGCGGCGACGATCGCCGCCTGCAACAAGGGCCGCGATTCCGGCGCGAAATAGCTCAGCGCGATCTCGAGCGTAAACGGCTGCGTCGGATCGATGCGGCAAATCCGGTAAATCTCGTCGCTACACATGAAGCGCTGCGTGCGCACCTCCCAGGTCCACCCGCCGACGCGAGCGATACGCCCGGTCGCATCCAACAAAGCATGCAAGGAGCGTTCTTCGCGCACCGCCGCTTCGGCGGCATCCAACAGGGAATTCACACTCGACGACAACAGACCGATTTCGTCGTTCGCATGCATATCGGGCGTATGCAAGCGCTCCTTGCCGCCGGGTTTTACCGCAAGCATATTCCTGACCAGAATCGTCACGGGTTTCGTCATCACGACGCGCAAGACGAATATCATCAAAACGGCGCCCATCAGCACTTGCAGCAACAAGGTCAGCGCATGCAAACCGGCCAGTCGTCCCGCTTCGTCGTCGATATACACATCGTTTTTGACCACCACCAGATCGCCGACCCGCTCGCTAGGATTCACCGGTGAATACAAGGGATACACCGTGCCGGCGGCAAACGCCGTTCCCGCGCCACGCCCACGTTCGTAGAAAAAACCTTCCTTGGCTTCGATCCGCGCCGCCAAAATGATCGGATTGGCCAATAAACCCTCCAGCACCCCCTGGGCAATCTGCTCGTTAAACGCATACGCCGCCACCTCGGCCTGAGCTTGCACCGTGCGCACCAATTGTTGCTGCAACACCTCCGCCCACTTCAGCTGACGCCAATATTCGTAAGCGTAGGTGCACAGCCCCGCAATCGAGGAAAACAGCATCAAGCCCAAGCTGACGAACACCACCAAACGCACTTCCAGGCTGCGCGCGCGCAACAAGCCCAGCGGCCTAGCCAGCCACGACGCTATCTTGCCAAGCCAGCGCCTGCGAAAAGTCGGCGCTGGCGGGACGGATACTCCACGAAGCTTCATCGCGTCGAATCGCCGCTTCAATACGGCGGCAACAGACGACGAAAGCCGTGCAGCAAGACCACCATCATGAACAGCAGATTGCGCAACACCAAGCACGCCGGACTCAATGGCAAGGGCGGCAATGGCGGCAAGCGCCGCGAGCCGGAAAACGAGTGCGCCAAACGCCGGCCTAAAGCGACGATCCAGGTCGAGCTGCGCGGCCATTCCCATAAGCCCGCACGCCAACGCGCCGGGATGCCCGCCTCGCCGACGCGCGCGCCGACGATGGCGCCGACGATCGCCGCCACCGTATCGGTGTCGCCACCGCAGTTCACCGCCGCCGTGATCGCCGCTTCATAATCGTTTTCATGGCGGAACCAGGCGTGCAAGGCCACCGGCGCGGTATGCATCACAAAGCCGCTAACGCCCTGATTCAAGCCCAGACTCTGCGCGAAAGTCTCGGTCGACTCGCCGCCGCGCGCGCTCGCCGCCGCGCGACGAATCAAGCCGCACAGTTCGCTCGCATCGCCACAGCCGGTCGACGTCATATGCTCGAACGCGAGCGGGAAACTCTCCCTGGCCGGAGCGATGGTGCGCCGCGCCGCAAAACTCGCCGCCAACGCCATCGCCAAGGCGCCCTGCTCGGCGCGCGGATCGGTATGCGTCAAGCGCGTCGAGGCGCGCACCGCGAGCTTCATCGCCTCGGGATCGTGCGCCAGACAAACGCCGATAATCGCACTGCGCATCGCCGGCCCGTTACCCGCCGAATTCACGCCCTCGCCGCGCGTCAACGGATCGAACCACAGCTTGACCAAGGAGCGCAGCGTCGCCAAACCGATGCCGGCCGGCAAGCCCAGCAGCCAAAAGCGCAACCGCCACGCCAAGCTGCGGCGAAATTTCGCCACGAAGTTTGCCTCGAAGCGCGACGGCTCGGACTCGGC
>DATETD010000038.1:0-6171 GCA_035283885.1 Rhodocyclaceae bacterium | reverse complement strand
CAACGCCCAGCAAGGCGGCCTTGGCCTGCGCCACGCGCAACACGATTTTTTCGACATCGGCATCGACCGTATCGTCGACGCCGATAATGTCCGGCGTCGCCTCGAACAACGCGCGCACGCGCTTCGCCACCGCCATTTGTCCCGCATAGTCGGGGCCGTAGATTTCGGCGACGATAGGCGACATCACCGGCGGCCCCGGCGGCACTTCGACCACCTTGGCGTTGCCGCCATGGCGCCGGGCGACCGCCATGACCTTATCGCGCACCGACACGGCGATTTCGTGACTCTGGCGCCGGCGTTGCTTCTTATCGACCAAATTGACCTGAATATCGCCCTGCTCGGGCGCGCTGCGCAAATAGTATTGGCGCACCAAGCCGTTGAAATTGATCGGGCTCGCCGCGCCCGCATACGCCTGATAGTCCGCCACTTCGGGTACCTGGACGATTTCGGCGGCAATGTCACGCAACACCTGCGCGGTGGTTTCGAGCGGCGTGCCGACCGGCATATCCAGCACCACCTGGAACTCGCTCTTGTTGTCGAACGGCAACATTTTCAACACCACCAGCTTGACGACGCCCAAGCCGACCGAAACCAAAATCGCGATCAGAATCCCGAGCCACAGTTTGCGCCGCGCCGCGCGCCCATGCGCCTCGTCCAATAAAGGCGTCATCAAGCGACGGAAGAAACGTTCGATCCATCCGGCTTGTTTCGCTGCCGGCGCAGGCGCCGTTGCATGGCTTTTCATCCAGCGCAAGGCCAGCCACGGCGTGACGACGAAGGCGATCGCCAATGAAATCACCATGCCCATCGACGCATTGATCGGAATCGGACTCATATACGGTCCCATCAAGCCGCTGACGAAAGCCATCGGCAACAAGGCGGCAATCACCGTCAAGGTCGCCAAGATCGTCGGCCCGCCGACTTCGTCCACCGCCTTGGGAATAATCTCCGCCAAACCGCGCTCGGGATGCAAGGCCTGCCAGCGATGGATATTCTCGACCACGACAATCGCATCGTCGACCAAAATGCCGATAGAAAAGATCAAGGCGAACAGCGATACGCGGTTGAGCGTAAAGCCCCAGGCCCACGAAGCGAACAAGGTCGCCGCCAAGGTCAAGCCCACCGCCACGCCGACGATCGCCGCCTCGCGCCGCCCCAAAGCCAAGCCGACCAGCAACACCACGAAGGCGGTGGCGAACGCCAGTTTGCCGATCAATTTCTGCGCCTTATCGGTCGCGGTCGCGCCATAGTTGCGCGTCACGGTAAAGCTCACGTCGTCGGGAATCACGCTGCCCTTGAGCGCCTCGGCGCGCGCAATCGCCGCCTGCGCCACATCCGCCGCATTCACCCCCGGCTTCTTCGACATCGCCACCGTGACGGCGGGAAACTCCTCCGCGCCCGCCGCGCCGCGCCGCCCATGCCAAACATAGCGCGTCGGCTGATCGGCGCCGTCGATCACCTGCGCCACATCCGCGACATACACCGGCTTGCGCTCATGCACCCCGACCACCAGCGAGCGCACATCCGCCGCCGACTCGATAAACGCGCCGGTCTGCACCTGTATCGTTCGATTGTCATTAACCAGGCTGCCCGAAGGTTGCGATACGTTCGCCAATTGCAAGGCCGCCTTGAGCTGCTGCAAAGTCACGCCATACGCATTCATGCGATCCACATCGACCGCGACGCGCATCGAATGACCGGGGCCGCCGAGCGTAACGACGTCACGCGCCCCCGGCACGCGCTTCAATTCGGTTTCGATCGCGCGCGCCACCTGCTGCAAATCGAACGCCGACTTCTCGGTATCGTTAGCGTTATTGCCGTGCAAGGTCAAGCTGACGATAGGCACGTCATCAATGCCTTTGGGTTTGATAATCGGTTCCAGCACGCCCAATTGTGGCGGCAGCCAATCGCGATTCGAATTCACCGTATCGTATAGCCGCACCAGCGCCTGAGTCGGGTCTTCGCCCACCAAGTATTGCACCGTGATAATCGCCATGCCGGGGCGCGATACCGAATACACATGGTCGACGCCCGAAATCCGCGACAGCACCTGCTCGGCGGGACGCGACACTAGCGCCTCGACATCTTTGGCCGAAGCGCCGGGGAAAGGAATCATCACATTCGCCATCGTCACATTGATCTGCGGCTCTTCTTCGCGCGGCGTAATCAAGGTGGCGAATACGCCGAGCAACAGCGCAATGACGGCGATCAGCGGTGTCAGCGAATTGTTCAGAAAGAACGCGACAATCCGACCGGATATTCCCATGGCGATAGACCCCTAAAAATTAGATGCTTGCGATCAATATTAGTATATTCTTATATATAGATGTTCGCAAGACTCGCACCCTGAAAGTCGGCGCTGGCGGGACGGCGTTACGACTTGCCGCTCGATGGACATCAAGATTCATACATCGTCGTTGCACCGGCGCCAACGGCTCATCTCGTCATCCATTCAAGCAGCTCCGCACTACATTTTGGGATTGCGGCAACCAGATCGGAGACCTTGTTCAAATCAGCCTTTTCGATAAAATGGGTAAGATCGGTGGGGAATTGATTCCTAGCTGAATGCAGGCCTAACCATTTTCAAATGCAAGTCGTTACAGCTATGCTCTGAATCGCTGTGCTCTTCGATAAGTGTTGACGCTAAACCCTTAAGTGTACGATAATACGTTCTTCAGCGCGGGGTGGAGCAGTCTGGCAGCTCGTCGGGCTCATAACCCGAAGGTCGTAGGTTCAAATCCTACCCCCGCAACCCTTCAGAATCAAGCATTTAGCCCTAGTCAAAAGCTAGGGCTTTTTGCTTTGTGGGTTGTCGTGTCGGGCGAATGTAGGATTTCCGGTGTAGGCCGCCACGGAATTTGGAACTGATCGACACAATATAGAGGAACTCATTGACTCAGCTTCGCGCCGCCGCTGCCATGCCTTTACATCGGCACGTTCCAGCGACGACATGTCACGCGGCAGGAATTCGGGAAAGTTTGAACGGATCAGGTTGAGCAGTAGTTGTTTCAGGTTGCACGGCGTTGCATTAGGGTGTCTACCTTGGCTTGGTGGACGCGCTGAAACGTAAGCGGCGCAGCAGCAAAGCGGGGCCGCCGCGGCGGCCCCGCCGGATTACATCATCGTCCTGATTTCGCCAAAGAAGCCTATCGCCACCAAGGTCAGCAAGCTCAGACCGATGGCAATCAGCGTGAAGCCGAGGATCTTGGAGGCTTTAGCCAGGGTCGGCGTAGGCGGCTCCACTAAGTGTTCCTCGAGCTTCCCGGTGTCGACCAGGCGCTGATACTGCAAGGGATGTTCGCGTTTGAAATGCTCCAGCGTCATCGAACCGGTGAACATCACCACTTCCAACGGGAATTTATCCGGACGGAAATGATTGTTGAAGAAATGCACTGTAAATAAGAACACCACCGCCAGGAAGGCTTCTTCGCCGTGGAAGATCGCGGCGACGTTGAAGGCCCAACCGGGGAGATAGGCGCCCGTTATTTTGGGTAGCCACATCATCAAACCGCTGACGCCGACGATGGTCACTCCCCAGAACGGCGCCCAATAGTCGAACTTCTCCCAGTAAGTCCAGCGGTCGAACTGCGGACGATATCCCTTGCCGATGAACCACTTGAACATGGCGATCATGTCTTGCAGGTCTTTAAGGTTGGGCATCAAGGAATCGGGGCCGAATATTTTGAAGCGGCTCCAGTTGCGCGCCAGCTTGACGCCCATGTACGCCAGATGCCAGAAGAACACGCCGCTGAAGATGACCGCATTGACGCGATGGATGGTTCCGGCAATCTGCGGCCCACCCAAGGCCGCCATCAGCCCGGCGGCCCAGGGCGCGTCGGGATAGAACAGCGGGAAGCCCGTCAGCGTCAATATCATCAAGCTGACGGCGAAGGTGAAGTGGGCGATGCGCCAGGTGCGGCTGAAGCGTTGGTGATACTTGCCTTTCAAGCGCGCGGGAACTTCGGTGAGCCGCCGGTCGACCTTGACATGGGGTTGATTCCTGCTCTTGCGCAGTTCCTTGTACTCGCGATAGAACCACAACAGGGTATGCAGCCAGAAGAAGGCGAAGGTGCCGACCAGCAGTTGGATCATGAGCTGCGAAGCGATCCAGATCGCCGGATAGCGCTCGAAATCGCCGCCATGCCCATGCGGCTCGAAGGTGGCGAACGCGGGCGGCGCTTCGGCCCGGCCTTTCTGCGGACTATGGCATTCCTTACAGGTCTTCATGCGATTGTCGGGATGCACTTTGGATTTCGGATCCTTGACCGACAAAATGCCGTGGCTACCGTGACAATCGTAGCATTTGGCGGTGTAGGCATAACCCAAAGTGCTGATCTGACCGTGATAGGTGCCTTTGTAGGTTTTGTAATTGTCGTCGTGACAACTGCCGCATTTCGCGGTGATCGCGAGCTTGATCGGCGCCAGCGAGGTATTGCCGACGGCGTGCGTCGAATGACAATCGGAGCATACCGCCGATTTCGCATTGTGCTTTTCGCTCAGCTCCTTGCCGTGTATCGATTCGCTATACGCCTCGAGCGCTTCTTCGTGACAATTCTTGCCGCAGGTTTGCGGAATCTCCAGGCGCATGGCGGCGTGCTGCGGGCTGGCTTTGGCGGGAAGATCGAAGCTATGGGTGTCGTGACAGTTGTCGCAACTGGCGTTGGGATGCGACGGATCGTCGGCATTCGGGCGCGCATGCAGGGATTTCCGGTACGCGTCGATATTCGCCACCACAACGCCCAGGCGTTCTTTTTCTTTGGTCTGCTGGTTTTGCTGCGCCGTCGCCCATAAGTCCCGATGACACGCGGCGCAATCCGCTTTCGCCGGCGTCTTTTCGGCATTTCTTTGGTGCGCATTGCCGATACGGGCGTTATCGCCGATGTCGGTATGGCAATCGATGCATTGCATTTTCGCATGCACGCTGCGACTGTATTTGTCGGCGGCCAAAGCGCGCAATTCGCGCGTCTTGCCGTCGGCGACGAGTTCCAGCTTCCCTTTATTGCCGTCGTGGCATGTCAGACAGGTGGCGTTGTCGAGCGTTTCGACGACGGCAGCGGCGGGCGGCGGGGTCGATGCCGGCTTCGCTACGATCGGCCCTGCGGCGGCAAACAGCAAAACGACGGTGAAATAGGCGAAAAAACGCCCGAATATGGAACTTGCTGCGGTCATAACACTTTTCCAAGTTGAAAGCCCGGGCGCGTCGCCGCATCCGGGCCGATGTCGCTTTATCGCGAATGCACCGTTTTGATATCGCCGACACGACCGGATTCATGACAGATCATGCATTGTTCCGGTTTGGCCAAGGCGGTTTTGCGGTCGACATAGATCGAACCGCCGTTGCTTTCCATATGCGTTCTCGCCAAGGTGCTGTCGTGACAGGCGAAACATACCGTGGTGATCGGCGACTCGACCAAGGTGGTGTCCGCCGCCGCCGTCGTAACGCCCGTGGTCGCACTGAAGCTGAAACCCGCACCATAGCTGGTGTCGGTTTTCACGAATGGCGAGTAGGCGAATTTGACGAGGTCGGTCGCGGTGCTGCTGAAGGTGCCGGTGGCCGCCGTGCGATACAAGCGATTCGACACCGCGCTGGCCGAGGCCGTGGCGCTGAAATCGTAGGTGCCGGGCAAATGGCAGGCCTCGCAATTTTTCAGCACTCCGGGATAGCCGATCTTCCAATAGCCGCTTTCCGTCGAAGAGGCATGCCAAGTAAACTTGTTGGTGCGCTTCAATCCGCCATGGATCGCATGGACGAAGTTCGTCGAATCCGCCGCCCAGCCGGAACTGGTGCGGTTGGGGGTGTGGCACCACGAACAGGACGAGCCGTCGTTGCGCTGACCGGCGTGGAACGAGCTCTTGTTGAACACGCCGAGTTCTTTATGGCAATTATTGCAACGTGCATCTTCGACGATCGCGCGGCGACCGGTGTACCCGGTCGCCACCCAATTGAAATCGGGAGCGACGACGAGCAAACCGCCGGTTTTATTAGGCATGCCCGCCGTCAAGCCGCTGCCCGTGGCCGCAGTGACCGGATATTTCTCCAGATTGGTCTGCGTCAGCGGCATGGCGGTTTTCGGCGCATAGCTATAGCCCAAACCGCCGGTCAGCATGACCGCGTTGTCCGGGATCGTCACTCCGGTCAGCGTCGCGGTGTAATAGCAGCTCGTATCGGGG
>DATETD010000037.1:0-2982 GCA_035283885.1 Rhodocyclaceae bacterium | reverse complement strand
TTCGGCGGCTAAGGCGCGGCCCAGTTCGACGCGTTTTTGCAGTCCGTAGGGCAGGTTGCCGACCGGGGTGTGGCGGATATGTTCGATTTCGAGGAACTCGACGATTTCCTCCACTTTACGCCGGTGTTCGAGTTCTTCGCGCACCGCCGCGGGCCAGGCGAAGGCGTGTTGCAGGAAATTGCTGCGCATTTTCAAGGTTCTGCCCGTCATCAGATTGTCGAGCACGCTCATGCCTTTGAATAGGGCGATGTTTTGGAAGGTGCGCGCGAAGCCGGCGCGCGCCACGGCTTGGCTGTTCATCTGGCGGCGCTCCTTGCCGCGAAACACGATATGCCCTTCTTGCGGCGCGTAGATGCCGTTGATGACGTTCAGCATCGAGCTTTTGCCGGCGCCGTTCGGGCCGATGATCGCGCGGATTTCATGGGTATGCACGTCGAACGACACGCCGTCCAGCGCCTGCACGCCGCCGAAGTTCAGGCCGACGTTCTGGATATCGAGAATGACTTCGTCGAACTTGCGATGTTTCATGGATGAGCCTTCTTATGCCAAGGGGTGACTTTGGCTGCGCAAATCGACAATTCGGCGGCCAGTTCGCCGCTACGCCCGTCTGCGAACTCGACTTGGAGCGCGATGAATTGCGAATCTTTGCCGGCGTAAAGGGCGTCGATCAATACTGCATATTTTTCCTCAATGAAGGCGCGGCGCAGTTTGCGGGTGCGCGTCATTTCGCCGTCGTCGGGGCTGAGTTCCTTGGGCAGCACCGCAAAGCGGTGCACTTGCGTTGCGGCGATGGCTTCGTCGTGCGCGAGTTCGGCGTTGGCGCTTTCGACGCAACTTCGGATCAGCGCCAACACCTCGGTATGCAGCGCGAGGTCGCAATAGCCGACGAAGGCGATGCCGCGTCGTTCGGCCCACTGCGCGACGGCGTCGCGGTCGATGGTCAGCAGCGCGCAGACCGTATCGCGGCCATGACCGAAGCACACGGCGTCTTCGATATACGGGAAGAAGCGCAGTTTGCTCTCGATGTAATTGGGGGCGAAGGGCGCGCCATGGCGCAATTGACCGATGTCGCGAATCCGGTCGATGAGTTTCAGATGACCGTCGCGGTCGAAAAAGCCCGCGTCGCCGGTATGGAACCAGCCGTCGGCGTCGATCGCGGCGGCGGTGTCGTCGGGGCGTTTATGGTAGGCGGTAAACAGCGTTTTGCCGCGCACCAGAATTTCGCCGATTTCGCCACTGTTGGCGATCTTGATCGATACGCCGGCGAGCGGTTTGCCGACGCTGTCGAATTTGACTTCGCGGTCGGGTTGCATGCAGACCGCGGCGCAGGTTTCGGTGGCGCCATAGAGTTGTTTGAGGTTGATGCCGATCGAGCGGTAGAAGCGGAATAGATCGTGGCCGATGGCGCCGCCGGCGGTGTAGGCGACGCGAATCCGGCTGAGGCCCAATGCGTTGCGTAGCGGCGCATAAATCGCCGCCTCGCCGATGGCGTAGAGCAGGCGGTCGGCGAGCGTTGCGGGCTTGCGGTCGAGGATTGCCGTGCCGCAGCGTTTGGCGACGTTCATGAAAAAGTTGTAGATCGCCAGACGCGCGGCGCTGCCGTCGGCCATGCGGATTTGCAGTTGGGTCAGCAGGTTTTCGAATACGCGCGGCGGAGCGAAATAGTAGGTCGGACCGATTTCGCATAAGTCGTGCAGTACGGTGTCGCTCGATTCGGGACAGTTGACGGTGAAGCCGGCGACCAGCGCCTGGGCGTAGGAAAACAGATGGTCGCCGACCCAGGCCATCGGCAGGTAGGACAGAATTTCTTCGCGCTGCGTCAGTCGGTCGAACTCGATGCCGCCCTGCGCTGCGGCGATCAAGGCGGCATGGGTGTGGCGCACGCCTTTGGGCGTTCCCGTGGCGCCCGAGGTGTAGAGCATCGCGGCAATGTCGCTGCTCAGACCCTGGTCGATTTCGCCGAGGATGAAATCGGGGCGGTGGGCGTCGACGATACGTCCCATGGCGATGACTTCGTCCAAGCCGAGCAGATAGGTTTGGCTGTAATGGCGCATGCCGCGAGCTTTATCGTAGAGGATGTGGCGCAGTCCGCGACAGTGAGGTTTGATCTCCAGCAGTTTGTCGACTTGCTCCTGGTCTTCGACGGCGGCGAAGTGGATCTCGGCGTCTTGCAGTACATAGCGCATTTCGTCGGCGACGGCGTCTTGGTACAGCGGCACGGCGACGCCGCCGAGCATTTGCGCAGCGGCCATCGCCCAATACAAGCGCGGACGGTTGTCGCCGATCACCGCCAGGGTGTGGCCGCGTTTAAAGCCCAGCTTCGCTAGGCCGCAGGCCAGGCCGCGCACTTCATCGGTCATTTCGCGCCAATTCCACGCGTGCCAGATGCCGAACTCCTTTTTACGCATCGCCGGTAGCGCGCTGTAGCGCTGGGCGTTATGCATCAGCCAGCGCGGCAAGGTGTCCGGCGTCGTATGCGCGGCATGGACGGCATGGGCGGTCGAGCGGAGTTTCCTTTCTTGGGGCATAAGTGGGCGGCAATCGGGGTTTCGATGGGACGAATAGTATTATGTCTTGGTGGCGCTTGGTGTACGCGCCGATCGCGTTGTGGTAAAAAATGGCGAGGCGCACTTATTTCGTTCGCGGATTCAAATTCGGGCGATCGATGCGAAGATACGACTTTAGCGATAAAAGCGAAATAATGGCGCCTGTCGGTTGGTGCGACCGTCTCGTCAGCGCCGACTTTTGCGGCGATCGACGTCGATTCAATTACCGGATAATTGCCGATGGATAAGATTTTCGATCGCAGTGCGTATCGACGTGCCTTGTTGGCGCCATTGACGCTGGCGACGGGCGTGCTGCTGGCGATTGCGGTGCTGGCGATTTTCATTCATCGTGAGGACGAGGCGCGCGAGGTGCGGCAACGGATGTTGCGCGATGTCGACGCCGCTTTGCGTTTAGCGGTGGAGAGCGATACCGACA
>DATETD010000036.1:0-6571 GCA_035283885.1 Rhodocyclaceae bacterium | reverse complement strand
AAAGCCGCCGATACCGGCCAGCACTTCCGGTCGCAGCGTGCGCTTGGCTGCGGGCTTGATACGTTCGACCAAGGCGTCGCCGGCGTCGATATCGACACCCGCGTCGCGGTAGGTCAGAGAGGGGAAGGTCGTCTGTGCACTCAAAATAGCATCCTAGGACAATGGGGAATATGGGAAAAAGCGGCGGCGTGCGATAAGGCCACGAATCGGCGACGATTGGCCGACGAATCGGCGATAATTCACGTTGCGCCACTTCGCCACTGACCGAATTTTACCGGAAATGATTTCAGCCCAAGCCAACCGCCTGCAAACCGCCCTCTGGCTCAGCGCCGGTGTAGCGATTGTCGCCCTACTTTACGCCCTATCGCCAATCTTGGCGCCCTTCATGTTGGCGGCAATCCTGGCGTATATCTGCAACCCGATCACCGACCGCCTCACGCGCTGGCGGCTGCCGCGCATCGTCGCCGTCTGCATCGTCATGCTGGCGCTCGGCGCAGCCATCGCCGGCTTGGTGTTGATCGCGCTGCCGCTACTCTACGACGAAGCTATCATCCTCGCCACGCGCGCGCCCGAAGCCTTGCGCCAGGCCAACGAACAGCTCGCGCCATGGCTGAAGCAGCACTTCGGCCTGAAACTGCGCTTCGATCCGGCTTCGCTGCAAAAATACGCCGTCGGCAACTGGGATGCGATACAACCGATGCTCGAACGCCTGTTCGGCTCGCTCAAAATCGGCGGCGTGGCGCTGATCGGCTGGATCGTCAACCTGGTGCTCGCTCCCGTCGTCATGTTCTATCTATTGCTTGACTGGCATCATATCGTCGACCGCTTGGGCGCATTGATCCCGCGCCCCTGGCAAGCCAAGCTCGGCAGTCTGTCGCTCGACATCGACGCCGTACTCTCGCAATATCTGCGCGGCCAGTTCCTCGTCATGCTGATCCTGGCCGCCTACTACAGCCTGGCGCTGTGGATCGCCGGCATTCCCTCGGCGCTACCGCTCGGCTTAATCACCGGCTTGCTGATTTTCATCCCCTATGTCGGCTACTCTATCGGCTTGGCGCTGGCCTTACTGGTCGCCACCTTACAATTCGCCGGCTGGGAGCCGATTATCGCCGTCGCCGTGGTGTACGGCATCGGTCAGGTGCTCGAAGGCTTCATGCTCACCCCGTTTCTGGTCGGCGAGCGCATCGGCCTGCATCCGCTCGCGGTGATCTTCGCCTTAATGGCCTTCGGGCAACTGTTCGGCTTTATCGGCGTACTCGCCGCCCTGCCCGCCTCGGCGGCCTTGCTGGTCGGCCTACGCGAAATTCGCCGCCTCTATCTCGCCAGCAGTCTCTATCAGGGCCAGGCATGAATTCGCCGCAACAACTCCTGCTCGACCTTAAGCCGCCCACCCCGCCCACCCTCGGCAACTATGTGACGGGCGCCAATCAAGAACTGCTCGCCCGGCTACGCACGATCGCCACCGACGCGCGCGCCATCTACCTTTGGGGGCCGAGCGGCTGCGGTAAGACGCATCTACTGCGAGCGATTGGCGCTGCGCCGAATGCGCGCTACCTCCACGCCGCCGCCATCCATACCGCCATGGATGCAGAACTCGACCTCGTCGCCGACAGCCTGCTGGCGATCGACGATATTCAAGCGCTGAATCCTGCCGCGCAAATCGCCGTGTTCCGCACGATCAACGACGCGCGCGCGCTCAAACTAACGCTGCTGTTGAGCGGCGACCAGCCGCCGCTGCATTTGCAACTGCGCGAAGACCTGCGCACGCGTATCGGTCAGATGTTGATCTACGAAGTTCGCGCCCTGTCCGACGACGAAAAATGCGCTGCGCTGCAACGCCATGCGCAGGAACGCGGCATGACGTTGGATATAGCACTGACCCAATATTTGCTCCGTCATGGCCGCCGCGACCTTCCCTCGCTGATGAGCGTGCTCGACGCGCTGGATCAGGCCTCGCTGCAACAAAAACGCCAGCCGACCTTGCCGCTGCTGCGCGAACTTCTGCAACCCGTTCTGGAACTGGGAAATTCACCATGATGAAGCTAGCACTTTTCGACCTCGACAACACCTTGCTGAACGGCGATTCGGATTTCGAATGGGCGCAATTTCTGATCGATAAAGGCGTGCTCGATCGCGAATTGTACGAAACCAAAAACCTCGAATTTTACGAATCCTATAAAGCCGGCACGCTCGACATCGACGTCTTTCTCGATTTCCAGCTCGCCCCATTGGCGCGCCATCCGCGCCGCGAACTCGATGCCTGGCTGCAAGAATTCATCGCCTACAGAATCCGCCCGCGCTTGGGCAAAGCCGCCCGCCAGCTCGTTGCCAGCCATATCGCCGCAGGCGACCTCACCGCCATCGTTACCGCCACCAATAGTTTCGTCACCGGCCCGATCGCGCGCGAACTCGGCGTCCCACATCTCATCGCCACCGTCCCGGCACAGGAAGCCGGCCATTTCACCGGCAAACCCCGCGGCGTTCCCTCGTTTCGCGCAGGCAAAGTCACCCGCGTCGATGCCTGGCTGGAGTCGCTCGGACTCTGGTGGGGCCTATTCGAGCAAAGCTGGTTCTACAGCGACTCGCACAACGATCTGCCCTTACTCCATCGCGTCACGCACCCGGTCGCCGTCGACGCCGACCCCGCACTGACCCAAGTCGCCATCGAGCACGGCTGGCAGCGTTTAAGCCTGAATGCGCCCGGAACCTGAGCGCCATCCGTCCCGCCAGCGCCGACTTTCACATTGAGGAAATTCTCGGCAAAAACCCAGCCATACGCAATCGATTCGGGTATACTGCGCGGCTCTGGATTTCGGACGGCGATCATGTCTCCGTGCTGACGATTCAGTAGCTTGGGCAAACGGCGCCTGCAAAGGCGCCGACACATTCCCAGGAGACGTGGCCGAGTGGTCGAAGGCACTCCCCTGCTAAGGGAGCATTCTGTCAAAAACGGAATCCAGGGTTCGAATCCCTGCGTCTCCGCCAGTATCCTGGCGTAACCTCCTGGCGTAACTTATTGATTATTATAATATTTAATCCTTAAGCCGTAATCCAGCATACGATTTAACGTACAAATTGAATGCCGCAATAGGCCTTTGATCGTCTATACGTTTGCATCCGTTAGCCCTGCCTTCTCCGCCCACCGCTAAGATTGCAATCGATTGCAAAAGCCTCCGACTCTCCAAAAATAACCTATCAGCCATGATCCCTATGGCCGTGTAACCGCATCCCCGCCAACTGAACCAGTACCCCGACTTTTGCATCTTGCCTACTTCAGCGTCAACAGATGCTCTTCTTTGGCCTTTTTCGAATTGCGGTGATTCGCCAGCGGCAGCATTGAGTTGCCGACACCGGCCATGAGCGCGAAGTTGTTGACCAGAATCGAGGTCAATGCCGAGGTATGGAGCAAGAAGACGCTGCCGATCACCAGCGTGCCGGGGATGACCGTGAGCCACATGCCGCGCTTCTGGTTGATCTCCATTTCGCGGGCAAGGGCGAATAGACCGCCCATACATTCGAGGTTGCCGCCGAGCAACAGGATTTGCGCGCTGTCTTTGGCGACCGTCGAGCCGCTGGCGAGTGAGATCGAGACGTCGGCTTGGCGCAAGGCGATCGAATCGTTGATGCCGTCGCCGATAAAGCAGACTTTCTTACCGGCCTGTTGCAGTTGCTCGATGATCTTGGCCTTGTTTTCGGGCAACACTTCGTAGAAGTAATGGTCGATGCCGATTTCGCCGGCGAGGCGCTGCGTCGGTTTTTCGCTGTCGCCGGAAATGATATACAGATCGAGATCGCGTTGGCGCAGATCGTGGACCAACTGTTTGACTTCGGGGCGCAGGCTGGCTTGCAGCTCGATCGCCCCGGCCAAGCGGCCATCGACGCCGACCATGACTAAAGAATTTCCCCGCTCGCGCGCGTTGCGCACGATGCCGTCGACGCCCGTCGGCATCGCGACATTTTCCATCGCCATAAACCGTTGGCTGCCGACGCAGATGCGGCGGCAGCCGATGCGCACGGCGATGCCGTAGCCGATTTCGTAGCTTGCCACGTCGATATCGACCGTGTCGAGATTGCGCTGCTTGGCGGCGTGCAATATCGCTTGGGCGATAGGGTGGGTCTGCTTGTATTCGGCGGTGGCGGCAAAACTCAGCAATTGGTCTTCGTCATAACCGTCGAGCACATGGATCGCCGCGACCAAGGGCTGTTCCTGCGTCAGCGTGCCGGTCTTGTCGAAGACGACGGCATCGACTTGGCTCAGTTGTTCGAGCGCGCGCCCGTCCTTGACCAGCACGCCGTTTTGCGAGGCGATGCGCAGGAAATTCAAGGTGCTGATCGGTGCGACGATGCGGATGTCAACGCCGATAAACGACCATAAGATCGCAATCGAGCCTGCCGGTCCCATCAGCGGCAAGGCCAAAAGACTCAAGGCCAAGGTCGGCAGCGCGGCTTTGTCGGCCAGCGCTTCGCCGCGCGTTTGCAAGCCCAGCTTGGTTTCGGCGGTGTTGTTGAGCAGTTCGCCGATCTGCGCGGCGACGGTATGCGCGCCGGATTGTTCGACCTGGATCCGCAGCTTGCCCGAGAGCACGATAGTCGAGGCGAACACGCGGTCGCCGACGGCTTTTTCGCTGGGCTGCGATTCGCCGGTCAATACATGCTGATCGACTGCCGCGACGCCATCGACGATGACGCCGTCGACGCCGATGGTGTCGCCGGCATTGACTGCGACGATGTCGCCGCTATGCAATAGTTCGATGCGTTGCTCGACTTCGACGCCATCGACCCAGACCCAGACCGAGCGCGGCAAGTCGGAGAAGGCGCTGATCAGTTGCTTTTTCGACTGATCCTTGGTCTTTAACGCCAGGTTCTGCGCCAGGCAATACCACCAACTGGCGAAGGCGCTGACGACATAAAAGCCGGTGATGAACGAGGCCGGCACGGCGATAGAATCGACGACATTGACATCGACCTTGCCGCGGCGCAAGGCCTGGATCGCCTTGCGGATAAACGGCACCGAGACATAGGCGACGCCGAGGCCGCTCAACAAACTCAGCGGCGGATAGAACAAGGCGCCCGCCACCGCCATGCCCAAAGTCGCCGAAGCGACGGCCAGATCGCGATCCAAGGATTTGCGCTCTTCGGCGTCGCGGTCGTGGTTATGCGCTACGGGCAACGACTTCTTGACTTTGCCATTCGCATCGTCGGTTTTTTCAACCGGCGCAGGCAGCGTCGGCTTGTACTCGTTGGACGCACGGAACAAGCCGACCAAGAATCCACCGGCAATGACAATCAGCGGCACCATGATTTATGCGTTCATTCGAGCGAGCGGGTTATGAGGTTATGGAAAAGCGGCGCATCCCTATGCGCCGCAGGGGCATGACAGGCAAAAGCAGCCGTCGTTGGCCGGAGTTTAGCGTGTGTGCTGCGTCAATGAAAGCGATATGCGGGCCGCCGTCGTGCTATCGATGGCGCAAATCGGCGGGGCGTGCCCCGCTTTAAGTGGGAATCCCCGGCGGCGCACCGCTTAAGCCGACCTGGGCGGCGATCAACGCCGCGCCTTCTGCGCCGATAAATTCGCGGAATGCGTCGGCGGCGGGCAGCAGGCGTTTTTCGCTGCGATGGACGATATGCCACTTTCGCATCATCGGCATCCCAACGACATCGAGAATCGCAATCCGCCCAACGGAGCGCTCCAAGCCGATGGTGTGCTCGGAAATCGGCGCCACGCCGATGCCCGCCATGACCGCTTGTTTAATCGTCTCGTTGCTGCTCATCTCCACCGTCTCGCCAGCGCCGACTTTTTGCGCTTCGAGATATTTTTCGAGCGCACTGCGCGTCCCCGAGCCGATTTCGCGGATCAGCAGCACCTCTTGCACCAAGCGCGCGGGTTCGATCTGCAACTGCGCGCATAGCGGATGCTCGGGCGCGGCGATAAACGATAAGGGATGAGCGGCGAAGGCCTCGGCCACCGTCTCCATTTCGCGCGGCGGCGCGCCCATGATCGCCAAATCGATGTCATTTTCGAGCAACTGCTTGACGATGGCGCTGCGATTACTCACTTTAAGCCGCACCTCGACCGCCGGATGGCGGCGCTTGAACTCGGCCAACAGAAACGGCGCGAAATATTTGGCGGTGCTGACCACGCCGACCAACAAATGACCGCCGTCGGCGCCTTTCATCGCCGTCAGCACCTCCTCGGTTTCGCGCACCTGCTGCGCGATGCGGCGCGCCAACTGCGCCACCTCTTCGCCGGCGCTGGTCAAGCGGATCTTTTTACTGATCTGCTCGGTCAGCGGCAGGCCGACCAAGTCTTCGAGGCTCTTGATTTGCATCGACACCGCCGGTTGCGTTAAATGCAATTCTTCGGCGGCGCGCGAGAAGGACAGGTGACGGGCGATCGCCTCGAAAATCCTGAGTTGGCGTAAGGTGACGTTTTTCATCGTAAACTAACCTCGGTTTGAAACCCCGCCCTTTAGGGCGGCGGGAGCTAACCCCGGCCTGAAGGCCGGGGTTTCGGCGACCGTTTTGGGAGGGGATGCAAACCCCTTCCAAAACGTGTTTGATCGACAGGCCT
>DATETD010000035.1:0-5766 GCA_035283885.1 Rhodocyclaceae bacterium | reverse complement strand
GCCGATATAGCCGTCATACCCCAGTTTTCCTGGGCCTAGGGGCAGGCCGCCGTTGAGCCAAACGCCGGTGGTATGTGATGGTAATATACCGCCCTTGTCTTCGAAATCGAGGAACACCGGACGCGACACGGAGGTTTGAATCTGCGCGCCATGATGGAAAGCGGTATTCCAGTAGCCGTAAGGGGTATGGAAGCGCCCCAACCACACGGTCGCCGCATCGTTGAAGGCATAACCGATCTGTAGTCGCTCCAAGTCGGTGGCCAATTCGCCGTCGTTAACTTCGAAAATGAGTTCGATCAGGGTTTTGACGCGGTCGCCGAATTGCGGTGTCATGTAAAGGTCGAAAGAGCCGACATTGAAGCCCCGGCGCTGCCTGCCGGCGACGAGATTGTCCTCGCTACTGCGGCCCAGGCCCACATCGGCAAAGCCATGAATCGGCAGGCCGGCATCGTCCGAACGGCGAGAAAGGCCTGAGGTCAGTTGAGTGACTTGGCGTTCGAGTTCGTCGATCTTTTCGTTGGGAACGGATTGCATGACCGCTTGCACCGGCGCGGCTTGAGAACTGCGCGCCGTCGCGTTGGCTTGCTCCAACTGTTTGACCTTGGCCGACAACTCTTCGATTAATTGCAGGCTGCGTTCGTTCATTCGCATGCTTTGTTCCAGCTTCTTTTCCAGCGCTTTAATACTGTCTGCATCGGTAGCCAATACGGTCGCCGGTGCGGTCGATATGGCCAACAGGATCGCCATGGAGCTTGCGCTTGGCGCAAAAAATGATTTATTCATGCAATGTTCCCAATGTCGTTTCGTGGTTCGTTCGTGGTTCGACCAATATTTCCCGATTTATCCGGCTGGTGCGGAAGCTCTCTCGCCGCCATTCTACCCATTTACGCGACGGGGGCGCAACATTAGACCTAGCGGCGTAGGGTTTATCGAGTACGACTAAAGAAGTACGACCACGGATTTGTTTGCGTGGCGATATCCGTCTAAGTCCTCTCTCGGCGATGGTCGCCGTTAGCCAAAACTGCGTAAAACGCGAGATAATTCCGCCTTCGCCATTGTTGCGGAGTCTCTTGAAGATTGCCGCGCTCCTCATGACCAGTTATTTGTTTCTGATTTTAGGCGCCGTTCTCGTCAATAACGTCGTATTCGTCCGTATTCTCGGCCTATGCCCTTTCATGGGCGTGTCCAAAAAGCTCGAGCCGGCTTTGGGCATGGGCGCGGCGACGGCGTTTGTGCTGACGATAGGCTGCGGCAGCAGTTACGTCATCGACCATTGGTTGCTGATTCCGAATCAACTCGATTATCTGCGCACCTTGTCGTTCATCATCACGATTGCGGCGATCGTGCAGTTGACCGAACTCGTGATCCAGAAGACCAGTCCCACCTTGCATCAAGTGTTGGGTATTTATCTGCCCTTGATCACCACCAACTGCGCGGTGCTCGGCATCCCGCTGTTGAATGTCGGCCTCAAGCATAATCTGTTGGAGTCGTTGTTGTTTGGTTTCGGCAGTTCGCTGGGCTTTACGCTGGCCTTGATCCTGTTCGCCGGCCTGCGCGAACGCCTCGACGGCGCCGATGTGCCGACGCCGTTTCGCGGCACGGCGATCGCCATGGTGACGGCGGGTTTGATGAGCTTGGCGTTTATGGGCTTCGCCGGTCTGGATAAGTACAAATGATCGAAGCCATCCTGGTCATGGCGCTCGGCGCCGTGGTGTTGGGCGCCGCTTTGGGCTACGCCGCCGTCAAGTTCCGCGTCGAAGGCGATCCTCTGGTCGAGAAGATCGACGCGATTTTGCCGCAGACCCAATGCGGGCAATGCGGTTTTCCGGGTTGCAAACCCTATGCCGAAGCGATTGCGCGCGGCGAAGCCGAGATCAATCAATGCCCGCCGGGCGGCGAAGAGGGGATACGCAAACTCGCCGATCTGCTCGGGCGCGAAGTCAAGGAATTGTCCGCCGAACACGGCGTCGAGAAGCCGAAATCGGTGGCGTTTATCGACGAGCAACGCTGCATCGGTTGCACCTTATGCATACAGGCGTGTCCGGTCGATGCGATCGTCGGTGCGGCGAAGCAGATGCACACCATCGTCGCCGCGCAATGCACCGGTTGCGAACTCTGTTTGCCGCCGTGTCCGGTCGATTGCATCAGCATGCGACCGATCGCCGAAACGCCGCAAACCTGGAAATGGAAATATCCGGTGTTCGCGATTCGTCCCGTTCATCCTGCCCATCCCGCTCCCGGAAGCCGGCCATGAACGCCTTACGCAAATTGTTTTCGTTTCATGGCGGCGTTAAACCCGATTACCATAAAGAAGCGAGCGCGCAAACGCCGATAGCCGTCCCGCCAGCGCCGACTTTATTGACCATCCCTTTGCATCAGAGCATCGGCGGCACGCCGCATCCTATCGTCAAGGTCGGCGATGCGGTGCTGAAAGGCCAGCGCATCGGCGAGGCCGACGGCATGGTGTCTTCCGCCGTCCATGCTTCGACTTCGGGCACGGTGGTCGCCGTCGATCTGCGCCCCTTGGCCCATCCTTCGGGCCTGTCGGTGTTGTGCGTGACGATAGCGCCGGATGGGCAAGACCGTTGGATCGACGCGCAGCCGTTCGACTATCGTCAAGCCTCGCCGCTGGAAACCCGCGATTACCTGCGCGACGCCGGCGTGGTCGGCCTCGGCGGGGCGGTATTTCCTAGCCATCTCAAGGTCAATCCCGGCAAGTTGGGCCGTTTGGAAACCTTGGTGATCAACGGCGCGGAATGCGAACCCTTCATCACCTGCGACGATCTGCTGATGCGCGAACGCGCGGTCGGCCTGATACGCGGCATGGCGATCATGCGCGAGTTGCTGAATGCGGATCGCGTATTGCTCGGCATCGAAGACAATAAGCCCGAAGCGATCGCGATGATGCGAAAGGCGCTAACACAAGCGCCGGACGTGGCTGCACACGAGGCTATCGAAGTTGTCGTAGTGCCGACGCGTTATCCCGCCGGCGGCGCCAAGCAGTTGATCCGCGTGCTGACCGGGATCGAAGTGCCGCACGGCCAACGCTCCACCGATTACGGCGTGCAATGTTTCAACGTCGGCACCGCGTTCGCGATTTACGAGGCGATCGACCTCGGGCGGCCCTTGCTGTCGCGCATCGTCACCGTCGCCGGCAACGTCGAGCGTCCCGGCAATTACGATGTGCTGCTCGGTACGCCGATGCGCCACCTGATCGAACTCTGCGGCGCGCGTCCCGGCACGGATCGGCTGATCATGGGCGGGCCGATGATGGGCGTGACCCTACCGAACGACGCCGTGCCGGTGGTCAAAGCGACCAATTGCATCCTTGCCGGCACGCCCGCTTTGTTCCCGCCGCCGCCGCCCGAGATGCCGTGCATCCGTTGCGGCGAATGCGCCAAGGTCTGTCCGGCGGATTTACAGCCCTTCGAGTTGTATTGGTTTTCTCGCGCCAAGCTCTTCGGTAAGACGCAGGAATACCATCTGTTCGATTGCATCGAATGCGGCTGTTGCG
This sequence comes from Rhodocyclaceae bacterium, assembly GCA_035283885.1. Taxonomy (GTDB): domain Bacteria; phylum Pseudomonadota; class Gammaproteobacteria; order Burkholderiales; family Rhodocyclaceae; genus DATETD01. The sequence goes on along the minus strand of DATETD010000035.1, from coordinate 2,252 downwards.
CCTATGTGTGCCCGTCGCGCATTCCTCTGGTCGATTACTACCGTTTCGCCAAAAGCGAAATCTGGGCGCGCGAACGCGACAAGGAGGCGGCGGACGAGGCGCGCGAACGCTATGAATTCCGCCAATTGCGCGAAGAGCGCGAGAAACAGGAAAAAGCCGCCAAGCTCGCGGCCAAGACCGCCGCCGGACGCGAAAAAGCCGCCGCTACATTGGCCGAGGCCGAAAAGCTCGCGCAAGCGCCGGTATTGACGCCCGCAGAAGACGCCAAAAAAGCCTTGATCGCCGCCGCCTTGGAGCGCGCGCGCGCGCAAAAAGACGCGGTGCAGCCGGGCAATACCGAGCAACTCAGCGACGAGCAACGCGCCGAAATCGCCGCGATCGAAGCGCGCCGCGCCGAGATTCGCGCCATGGCCAAACCGCATTTGCCTCCCGACGACTGAGCGATGAATAATTCTCCGTACTTCCTCAAACCTGCGAGCGTGCAAGCGGTGATGCTGCGCGTATTGTTGGCGCTTGTGCCCGGCATCGCCGCCTATGTGTGGTTCTTCGGCGCGGCGATATTGCTGCAAATCGTGCTGGCGTCGGTCACCGCCTTGGCGGTCGAAGCGGCGATGCTGGCGATACGCGGCAAACCGCTCGGCCTGTTTCTCGCCGACGGCTCGGCCTTGGTCACGGCCTGGCTGATCGCGCTGACCTTCCCGTCGATTGCGCCGTGGTGGCTCACCGTGCTCGGCGTCGTCATCGCCATCGCCATCGCCAAGCAGCTTTACGGCGGCCTGGGGCAAAACCCCTTCAATCCGGCGATGGTCGCGTTCGCATTGATGATCGTGGCGTATCCGCAATTGATGTCGCAATGGCCCGCGCCGGGTGCTGCGGATTTTGCCGTGCAATGGCAAGCGATTTTCTCGACGCGCCAGCTCGATGCGATCACCATGGCGACGCCGCTCGACGCCTTGCGCACCGCCTTGCATACGGCGCAAGCGCAGGCCTCGGTCGCGGGCGTGCTCGGACACAATGCGGCGATTGGCGCCGTCGGCGGCAAGGGTTGGGAGTGGGTGGCGGCGGGCTATCTGCTCGGCGGCATTTATTTGCTGCAACAGCGCATCATTACTTGGCATATGCCCATCGCTTTTCTCGCCGCCTTGGCCGCGTGCGCCGGATTTTTCAATGTGTACGACGGCGGCCAATTCGCGCCGCCGATGTTCCACCTATTTACCGGCGGTGCGATGCTCGCGGCGTTTTTTATCGTCACCGACCCGGTATCGGGCGCGACCACGCCCAAGGGCAAGCTGATTTTCGCCGCGGGCATCGGCGTCTTGACCTGGATTATCCGCACCTTCGGCGCGTATCCGGACGGGATTGCGTTCGCCGTATTGCTGATGAATATCGCCGCGCCCCTGATCGACATGTCGACGCAGCCGCCGGTGTTCGGCCATAAGAAACGCTAGCCGCGCATCCGTCCCGCCAGCGCCGACTTTTACTTTTTCGTCCATACGAGCGATGAACCTAGAAAAAGCAGTTGTCCACGAAATACACGAAAATCACGAACAGAATCGAAGACATATCCGTCTTTTGGTTCGGTTCTCAGTGCAAGCTATTGTTTTTGTTCGTGCCTTTCGTGATTTTCGTGGACAAAAGAGGTTTTTAAGATGAGTACTCCCACCGAGGACGCCATAACCGAAATCGGCGCCGCCGCGCCCTTGGCGGCAGCGCCGCGCGAATCGTCGGTGCTGCGGATTTCTTTACGTACGGCGACGATACTGCTGGCTTTTACGGTGGTGTTTACCGCCTTGATGGCGGCGACCTATCGCGCGACCCAGCCGTATTTGCTGGCCAGCGCCCAGCAAGAAAAATTGCGTTCCATCGGCGAAGTCTTGCCGCCGGGCGACTATGACTACGACAACGACTTGATGGCCGATGCTGTCGTCTTGCCGCCGCAAGCGGCGTTGGGCTTGGAAGAAGACAGCCACGTATGGCGCGCGCGTCGCCAAGGCCAGCCCGTCGCCGTGGTGTTCGAAGCCGTAGCGCCGAACGGCTATTCGGGCGCGATTCGGCTGATACTGGCGGTGTCCGCCGACGGCAAATTGCTGGCGCTGCGCGTGACGCAGCATCGCGAAACGCCGGGCTTGGGCGATTACATCGATCCGCGCAAGGATCGCAACAAGGCGCGCCCGTGGATTACGCAATTCAACCGACTCGGCTTCGACGAGGCGCCATCGACGCAATGGAAAGTCAAAAAAGACGGCGGGCGC
>DATETD010000034.1:0-4292 GCA_035283885.1 Rhodocyclaceae bacterium | reverse complement strand
TTCGGGTTCGGCGGCAACTGCGCCCGTACTCGACCGCGATTGGTTGCTGCAGCAGAACCCGAAATATTTCACGATACAACTGCTGGGCGTCGGCAGCTACGACGAAATGCAGGGCTTCATCCAACGCAACCGCGAGCCGCTGCAAGACGTCAGCATTGCGTACACGCTGACTCAACCCGACCATCGCGATCGCTACAACCTGTTCTACGGCGTGTTCGACCGCGTCGATAGCGCCCAAGCCGCCATCGACGCCATGCCTTCTAGCCTGCGCGCCAATAAGCCTTGGGTGCGGCAGATACAGTCGGTGCAAGAGAGCGTGAAATAATCGCGTGTAATACGATAACTCGGCGCTGGCGGGACGGCTGCGTCAATAGTCCGCCGTCGCGCAGGCGCGCAAGGCGGCGAGATCAACGATCTCTATGCCGCCGCGTTGCAAGCGCACCACGCCTTGCGCCGCCAGATCGCGCAGAATCTGGTTGGTGGTCTGACGCGACAAGGACACCATCGCCGCCAGTTGATCCTGCGGCAAGCGGATCAAACCGCGCCCCTGGCTAGTGCCGTAGCCTTCGGCGATCATCAGCAGGCGCTGCGCCAGGCGTTGCGGCGCAGGCATCAAGGCCAGACTTTCGAGCGCGACGAACGCCAGTCGCAGCTTTTCCGTCAGCAACAAACCGAGTTCGCGCCAATAGTCGGGATGTTGCTGCACTATTTTCGTCAGCGCCGCTTGCGGAATCTGCAACAAGGAGCACGCATCCACCGCCCAAGCGTCGTGAGTGCGCAAGCCGCCATCGAATAAGGCGATCTCGCCGAACCAGTTCGGCGGTTCGAGAAACATCAGCAAGGCCTCCTTGCCGGACGCCGCCAGGCCGCTGATGCGCAACGCGCCTTCGATCACGCAATACAAGCCGTCCGCCGCATCGCCGCGCGCGAACAAGCGCTCGCCGCCCGCCAAATGGCGTAGCGTCGCCGCATGCAGCAAGGCCTCGCGAAACTCCGGCGACAAGGCGGCGAACCAGCGCCCCTGCCGCAGCAACGGCAAGCAGGCTTGAATTTCCAGACGCGACGACATCGCCCTGCCCTAGCCTTAACCGGTAATGCGGCGTTTGATCGCGCGACTCACCATACGCACGCGCTGCGCCAAGGGGAAGCGACGGAAATTGGTCTTGACCGCGCCTTGCGTAAAGGCAGTGCGTTTCGAATAATCGATCGCCACATCCACCACCACCGCGCGCCCGCGCGCCGCCTGCTCCATTGCCGACACGATCGCCGCGTCGATCTCGCTATCGTTTTGCATCGCCACATAGGCCGCGCCGGTCGCTTGCGCAATCCCGGAGACGTCGACCACGCCCAAGGCGGTGCATGGCTTACGCCCATACGGAATCGACTGCGCCTGAGCGATCTGCGACAACTCGCCGTCATGAAAGACGAAATAGACGATGCCCAGCCCCAAACGCCCCGCCGTCAGCAACTCCATACACGTCATCATAAACGCGCCGTCGCCGACGATGCCGAACACCGTCGCGTCGGGATTTGCCAAGCGCGCGCCGATCGCCGCCGGCACGGCGTAACCCATCGCATTGAAATCGGTCGGCACGATCAAACGCCCGCCGTCATGAATCGGAAACAACTCCGCCGTCAAATAGGTGTGATTGCCGTCGTCGACCACGGTAATCGCGTCCGCCGGCATGCGTTGGCGCAGCGCCTGAAAAAATCGCGCCGGATTGACCCGCCCGCCGCTATCGTGCGCGAGCCATTCGCGCAGATACGCCGCCTTGTCCGCCGCGATTCGCTGCGTCAAATCTTGGCGCGAAGCGCGCGGCTTGCCTTGGCGCTGCAATTCGCTCAACAAAGCCGCCAGCACCGTTTTGGCGTCGCCTTCGAGCGCCACGCACGCCGGATAATTCGCATTAAATACCGAAGGATTGATATCGACATGTATCAGCCGCTCGGGCGGCGCAGCGCCGAAACTGCCCGTGGCGATCTCGGCGAAGCGTGTCGCGACCGCCAACATGCCATCGCAATTCGCAAATGCCTGGCGCGCCGCCGGGACGGACGCCGGGCCGAAGCCGAAACCCACATGCAAGGGATGCGAGGCCGGAAAACTCGCCAGCCCCTGCAAGGTGGTCGCCACGGGCGCTTGCAGGAATTCGGCGATCGCGCGCAGCTCGGCGATCGCGCCGCGCGCGCCCCAGCCGACGAATAAGCCGGGCCGTTGCGCTTGCAACAACTCGCGCGCCGCATGCTCGATTAAAACGCCGTCCGGCACGCGCTGCGGCTGCGGCGGCGCTAAGGTCGGCAGGGTCGGCAAGGCCCCAATTTCGCCCGGAAACAATTGTAAATTCACCGGAATCTCGACGAATACCGGCCCCGGCTCGCCGTCGCTGGCGATGCGATGCGCCTCGAATAAAGTCGGCACGATTTCCTCATGACTGAGCACATGAAACGTCGCCTTGGTCAATGGACGCAAAAACGCATGCTGATCGATTTCGTGCAATTGGTAACGCCGGTCGATATCGGTGCGAATCCCGCCGCAAATCACCAACATCGGAATCCCGTCCAAAAACGCCTCGGCGATGCCGCTCGCCGCATGCGTCGCTCCGGCGGCGGGCACGATCACCAGAGTTCCGATCTGCGACGAGGTGCGGCTGACCCCATCGGCCATAAACGATGCCCCACCCTCATGCGTCACCAATACCGGCGTGATCAGTTTGGAATTGTTCAATTCGTCGTACAGCTCGGTGTTATGCACTCCAGGAATGCCGAAGGTCAAGCGCACTCCCAACTGCTCCAAAGCGTACACCGCCAACCAGGCGCCGGTTTTTTTCATGACGATTCTCCAGTGAGATAGCGAAAGCGCAAAAGTCGGCGCTGACGGGACGGATGCTGCACATAGGCGGAGGATAAGGCAAAAGCCGGGTCGGCGTCTGTCGGGTGGACGACAGGATCACAGCGACGCGTCGTTAAGCTATGCAAGCTCGCCTCGCGCCGACCTTTGCCGAGACGACGCCCGGAATCGACGGCGTTGCAGCGAACATCGCCACCGTCGGGATATTTTTTCCTTATAAACCGATATCCCGCACGGCGACGCTGCTAGAATCGTCGCATTGGCTGCCGCTCGCAGTCGAATCTAAAATGAATTTTTCGTCAGGTCTTCGTCGATTTCCCCTAAGTTTTTCCTAGGCACAAGGATTTTTTCGCGTGAGTGGTAAATTTTTCGTCGTCTGCCTGTCGTTGTCGATCGCTTTGGGCGGCGGTAGCGCACGGGCGGAGCGAATAGCCGAAATCGATATCGAGCCCCCTGCCGCCGCCGATTTCAAATTGCGCGGCTTCGGCACGATGGGCGTGGCGCACTCCTCCAGCGATCAAGTCGAGTTCGTGCGCGATCTGTCGCAACCGCGCGGCGTCGCCGACCGCTGGACCAGCCGCATCGACAGCCTGCTCGGCGTTCAGGCCAACTGGCGTATGACGTCTGGACTGGAACTGGCCGGACAAGCCGTGAGCCGCTATCGCTACGATAAAAACCGCGATCCGGAAATCCTGTGGGCTTATGCGCACTGGGAACCCGATCCGCGCGTCTCGATCCGCGCCGGACGGCTGGGCGCCGACTTTCTGATGGCGGCGGATTCGCGCCAGGTCGGCTATTCCTATTTGCCGGTGCGCCCCTCGGCGGACTACTTCGGCTCGCTATTCTTCAATTATTTCGACGGAGCGGATATCAGCGCGACGACGCCCGTAAACGATGGCCCGCTCGACGGTCTGCTGCGCGCCAAGTTCTACGCAGGCCGCATTGGCGAAAAATCCTCCCTCGCCGATCGGATTTGGGATTCCAGCCATTCGCCATTGCGAGGGATCGTCGTCGATTACTTCGTCGGAGCGTGGCAGTGGCGCGCCAGTTCCGCGCAGCTCCGTTTCTCGCACGACATGCCGTTCGAACCCTTGCCGAGTTTTTTGCGCAGCACCGGGGTTCCGACCGCCGCCGCCGCGGCGGACGCGATCGCCGTCGGCGGCACGCGCAGCCGCTTCGTCACGCTAGGCGCAATCTACGACGAAGGCCCATTGCAACTGCAAGGCATGGTCAATGACATTCGGCACGAATCCGCCACGTTTCAGAATTCGCACGCCGGCTATCTGCTGGCCGCTTATCGCTTCGGCGCGACCACCCCTTACCTGGGGATGTCATGGTGGAAAAGCCATAGCAAGGAAGTTGCCACGGGCTTGCCGCCGATTCCGGCCTTAGCGACGATTTTGCGCGATAGCGGCGTCGATCAAACGACCTATACCCTAGGCGTGCG
>DATETD010000033.1:0-2480 GCA_035283885.1 Rhodocyclaceae bacterium | reverse complement strand
CGGCCTAGCGATCCGCGCGCCAGTCGCCGGATTTGCCGCCGGATTTTTCGAGCAGGCGGATCTCGCCTATCGTCATGCCGCGATCCGCCGCCTTACACATATCGTAGATCGTCAGCAGCCCGACGCCGACGGCGGTGAGCGCCTCCATTTCGACGCCGGTGCGCCCCAAGGTCGTTGCGGTGACTTCGATATGGATGCGCGGCGGCGCGGTTTGCACCTCGAAGTCTACGCCGACATGGGTCAGCGCCAGCGGATGGCATAAGGGAATCAGTTCGGCGGTGCGCTTGCTCGCCTGGATCGCGGCGATGCGCGCAATGCCCAGCACATCGCCTTTCTTAGCGTTGCCGCCGACGATCAAGGCCAAGGTGGCGGGCGCCATTTCTATCCAGCCGCCCGCGCGCGCGACGCGGGCGGTTTCGCTTTTGGCGCCGACATCGACCATATGGGCTTGACCTTGAGCGTCGAAATGAGTGAGCGGGGAGCACGTCGCATCGTTATCGTTATTTGTGGGCATGAAACACCTTGAAACATACTTTGTTGTAGAAATCGCTATCATAGCGGGATGAATACGAACTTACCGCTATCGGCCCTGATTTTGGGCCTGGGAATTTTGCTCGCGCCGCCGCACGCGGCGTCCGACGGCTTGCCGGCGCTGGGCGAATCTTCGCAAGCGGACGTTTCGCCGGCGATGGAGCGTCGCATCGGCGAGAAAATCATGCACGAGATTCGTCGCGATCCGACGTGGCTCGACGATGCCGAAATCGACGCCTATCTGAACCGTTTGGGCAGCCGTCTGGCGGCGCACAGCGAAGGCGCGCGACAGGATTTCGAGCTGTTCGCCTTGCGCGATCCGACCTTGAACGCCTTCGCAATGCCAGGAGGTTATATTGGGGTGCATAGCGGCTTGATTTTGGCGGCGGAATCCGAATCGGAGTTGGCCTCGGTGCTGGCGCATGAGATTTCGCATGTGACCCAGCATCATATGGCGCGCTCGGTCGGGGTGCAAGGCCAAAGCCAGATGGCGGCGATGGTGGCGATGGCTTTGGCGCTGTTGGCGTCGCGCAGCAGTTCCGATCTGGCGATAGGCGCGGCGATGGTCGGGCAGGCGGTGGGCATTCAGAACCAGTTGAACTATTCGCGCGATTTCGAGCGCGAAGCGGATCGCTTAGGCCTCACGGTGCTGGAGCGCGCCGGTTTCGATATTCGCGGCATGAATAGTTTTTTCGAGCGCATGCTTAAATTCGGTCGGCTGTACGAGAACAATGCGCCGGGCTATTTGCGCACTCACCCGCTGACCACCGAGCGTATGGCCGATCTCGGCAACCGTATTCAAGGCCGACCGTACAAACAAGTCGCCGATTCGCTCGATTTTTTGTTGGTGCGCGCCAAACTACGCTCTCAGCTCGGCACGCCGCAAGAAGCGGTGACCGACTTCCTCAGCCGACTCGAGAACGAAACCAAGGCAACAGCAGCGACAACGGGACGGACGGTAGCTTGGCGTTACGGCTTGGTTCTGAGCCAAATGCGCGCCGGCAACTTCACGGCGGCGCAGCAAGGCATAGACGAACTGCGCCGCCTTAAAGAGTCGCCGCACACCGTGTCGCCGCTGTTGGAAACGACGGCGGCGCAATTACGCCTGAAGCAAGGCGATGCGCCGGGCGCGGTGCATATCCTGCGCGCGGCGCAGTCGCGCTATCCGCAAGAGCGCGCGGTCGCCTATGGACTGGTCGAGGCCTTACTCGCCGCGGGGACGCCGGCGGAAGCCTTGCGCGTGGCGAGCGACGATCTGGCCAGCTACGCCGCCGACGGACGCATGCATGGTCTGCAAGCGAAAACCTACGCCATGCTCGGGCAGCGCCTGCAACAACATCGCGCCCAAGCCGAGGCTTACGCGCTGCAAGGCCAATTGTCGGCGGCGATCGAGCAATTGCACCTGGCGCAAAAAGCCGGCGACGGCAATTTTTACGAACAATCGCAGGTCGACGCGCGTCTGCGCGAATTCCGCAAGCGCATGGACGAGGCAAAGCTGCTGAAGAAAACCGGCAAGGGCGGCGGCTAGCGGGAGCGGTAAAAAGCGGTGAACGTCGGCGCTACGCACCGTCCCGCCAGCGCCGACTTTTGCCGCTCACCCGGACACGCCCCCCTTGTCTTGATCCCGGAAAAAGCAGTTGTCCACGAAAGACACGAAAAGCACGAAAATAATCAAAGGCATGCCTGTCTTTTGGCATTCACTCGGCAGGCGGATAAGTTTCCAGTACAAGCTATTGTTTTTGTTCGTGTCTTTCGTGCTTTTTGTGGACAAAAGATGTTTTTTAGTTTATTGACGCATAGTCATGGATTCTTGCTGTTCCATCGCCGCCAACAGCTTCGGCAGATCGATGGGTTTGAATAGCGTGACCCAGCGGGTGGTTGGCGCCGACTCGCTGCGGCGCGTCGATACGTCGCCCGTCAGCAGTATGGCATTGATCGGTTGCGGCGAG
>DATETD010000032.1:0-18452 GCA_035283885.1 Rhodocyclaceae bacterium | reverse complement strand
CGCCGACTCGAATCCGTTTGGCCGGCGACGCCTTGCACCAGTATCGTCGTCGCGGCGGAAATTCAGTTCGGTTTATGCAAAGGCGTTTCCGAGCGACTGCGGACACAGGTGAACGCGATTATGTCCAATTTGGATATTTTGCCCTTGGAAACCCCGGTGGAGCGGCATTACGGCGAGATTCGCGCGCATCTGCAACGCTTGGGACAACCGATAGGCGCGAACGATTTGCTCATCGCCGCCCATGCGCGTGCATTGGGTTTAATTCTGGTGACCGACAATCTTCGAGAATTTGCGCGAGTCCCGGATTTGAACTTGGAAAATTGGCTGTAAAAATCCATGACATCGAACCGAGGTTTTTAGCATCGACGCAGCGAGATTTTCACTAGCGATGGAACCCAATCCGATTTCCGCCGACGATTATCTGCTGTTCGTCGCCATCGTCGACCAGCAAAGCCTGGTGCGCGCCGCCGATTATCTCGGCATGCCCAAGGCGACGGTGTCGCGGCGTTTGGGCAATCTGGAAGCGGCCTTGGGGCAAAAGCTGCTGCTGCGCACCACGCGCCGTTTGAGTTTGACCGATTTCGGTCAGGAGTTTCTCGACCATTGCCGCCGCATCGGCGAGGAGGTCGCCGCCGCGCACGATTTCGTGCGCAGCCAGGAAGCGCAGCCGCATGGGCGTTTGCGGGTGTCGATGCCGGGGGACTATGCGCGCCACTGCTGCGCGCGCGCCGTCGCCACCTTTGTCGACGCCTATCCCGAGATTCGGCTCGATCTCGATCTTTCTTCGCGCCGCGTCGATCTGATCGGCGAACGCTATGACTTGGCAATACGCATGGGTGCGCTCGCCGACGATGCGACCTTAGTGGCGCGCCGTATCGACGAACAGCGGTTCGCGCTCTACGCCAGCCCGATTTACCTCGCGCTGCATCCGGCGCCGCAGCATCCCGACGATCTCGAACTGCATACGGCGGTGCGCTTTCTCGCGGCGCGCGGCGCAGCGCAGCCGTGGGTGTTGTCGAACGGCAAAAGTGTATGGCAGGGCGCGCCGCCGGGACGGATCGCCGTCAATTCGCCGGATATGGTACAGCAATTGCTGCTCGATGGCGCCGGCATCGGCGCTTTGCCGTGTCGCTTCGCCGCCGACGACCTGCGCCAAAAGCGCCTGATCCCTATTCTGCCCGACTGGTCTTTGCCTAGCGTTCCCGCCTGGGCGGTGTTGCCGATGCGCCGCTATCTCCCGGCCAAGACGCGCGTTTTTCTGGCGCATCTGGAGCGGTTCTTGATTCGCGATTGATGCGATCGGCAAAAGTCGGCGCTGGCGGGACGGCTGCGCCGATTCGTCGGGGTCGGATCAAAGGGCAACGTCGACAATGCTGCGCCGATTGACCGGCTGCACCGGGCGGGCGTTGTCGCCGAAGAGTTGGCGCATGCGCAACCACTGGGTTGAGCCGACACTCACCGGCGTTTTCAGCACATGCCATTGCACGCCTTCGTAGCACGGCGGGGTGGTCAGCGAACCTTTGAAGTGGTAGTAGCCGCGCGCCTGGGGCAGCAGGGCGGCGGCGTCGACCATGCCGTCGAGCGCGACCTTGTCGCCGGCCTTGGGCAGTTTGTCCCAGAAGGAGGCCAGCGCGGGGTTGTCGCGGCTGCCGCTGCGGTCGAACAGCACGGCGACGACGGCGAGCTGGCCTGCGGCGTTCTTATGCACGAGGTGGGCGACCATGTCGGCGGCGCGACCGTCGATCTCTTCTTCGCTCGGGGTATGGAAGTGGAATTGCAGCAGTTCGTAGCGGCCGGTCGGCGCCACTATATAGCTGCCGGGGCCGTAGTTGATCTGCACGGTATGGCCGTTATTGACGAGTTCGGCCTTGGCGGCCTGGTAGTGGAATTCGATCGCGGCCAGTTTTTCCTGCTTGGCGGCGCGGCTGACGATATTGACGGGCGACTGTTCCTTGCCGCTCTTGCAGGCGGCGAAAGACTTGTCGAGCTTGCCCCAGTGCTCAGGGCCTTCGTGGCCGCTGTAGCCCCAATGCGGGCCGTGGTTGCCGGCCAGGACGGCGCCGCTGGCGAGCAGCAGCGCGAGGAATGTGGATCGTTTCATAGAGTTCTCTCCGTGGGTTTGAAATGAAAGCGCCTTGGCATTGCCGATGGGCGTAAAGTGTGCTGCCGACTTCGTGCTGCTCGGATAGTATATCCAGCGATTTTCGCTGCATCGTCGATGCCGGAGGAAAATCCTCCGCGAGTGGCGCTCGGCGTCGGCCTTGAGCCGTTAAACCTAGCCTCCGCAGACGGCGCAGATGTTCGCAGATTTTTTTCAAGCAAAATCAATGAGCTGCCGCATTTTTGCTTTTCATCTGTCGGGTGGCCGCCCCGATTGAGCATCCCGTAGAATATCTGCGCGAATCTGCGAAATTTGCGGATGAATAGAGGATTTGAGGTTAAGCGATCGCAGCGATCACCAATGCACGCCGCTGAAAATTTGCGCGAACATTTTGCGCGCCAATTCCACCGGGGTTTTGGGCAGCGCGGCCTGTTCGGCGGCGGCTTCTTCCGGCGACAGTCCGCGCGCCGCTGCCGAGTCGGGGAACAGGCGATAGGCTTGGTTGAGGACGAATTCGGAGATGCGCGGCGTCACCGCCTGCACGACGGCGCCGGCGATGCCTAAGCCGGTGGCGACGCGCTTGGGTTGGTCGATAATCGCTTTCATCACCAGATCGGCTGCTTGATCGGGCGTCAGCGCCGGGAAGGCGTCGTACAGCTTGGTCGGCGCGATCATCGGCGTGCGCACCAAGGGCATATTGACGGTGGTGAAGCGCACCTGGCTGTCGGCGAATTCGGACGCGGCGCACCACGAGAAGGCGTCGAGCGCGGCTTTCGAGGCGACATAGGCCGAGAAGCGCGGCGGGCTGGCGAGCACGCCGATCGACGAAATATTGACGATATGGCCTTGTTGGCGTTCGAGCATGACGGGGGAGAATCCCATAATCAGCCGCAGCGCGCCGAAGAAATTGAGCTGCATGGTGCGCTCGAAATCGTGGAAGCGGTCGAACGAGTATTTGACCGAACGACGGATCGAGCGCCCGGCGTTGTTGATCAGGATATCGACATGACCATGCGCATCGAGCACAGTGTTGACGAAGCGGTAGCAGTCGGTCATCTCCGATATGTCGCACGCGTAGGCGTAGGCCTGGCCGCCCGCGTGGCGAATCTTGTTTACCGTCGCTTCGAGCTTTTCGGGCGTGCGCGCCGCGAGCACGACGATCGCGCCCGCCGCGCCGAGCTTGAGCGCGCAGTCTTCGCCTATGCCCGAGGTGGCGCCGGTGACGACGACGACTTTGTCCTTGACGGCGCGTTGCAAGCGCACCGGCGAGGGCTTGCCGATCAGTTTTTCGAAAGCGTCGATCCAGAGCGGACGCTCTTCGCCGTCCGGCAGCGGCGATGCCGTTGGGGCTGTCGTCGGGGTTGTCGGTGGAGTTGTCGGTGGAGTCGTCGCGTCAGGGGCGGCGGCGCTGTTTGCGGCGGCTTTAGCGCTTGCGGCGGCGGGTTTGCGGGCGGCGGTCTTGCGCGCTGGGGCAGCGGGCGTTGCTGTCGTTGCAGTCGTTTCGTTGGCTTCGGTCGCAGCCGTTGCGATCTTGCGTGTGGGCATGGGAGTATCCTTGGTCTAGGTAGGTATACGAGTCGATTACGCAATCGATTCTAATACCTGACCGAAGTTTAGGGAGGGCGCAAAGCGGATCGCCGCCTTACGGCAGCGTCGCCAGCCGTAGAAACGAAGCGCGTGCGGCTGCGTCCAACTGCGCCATGCTGAATGGCCGCTGGTCGAAGCCGGCGAATTGCAGCGCCAGCCCCTCGATCTGTGCGACGATCATCGCCGCCCTGACTTGATAGTCGGCCTCGTCGATCTCGGCGGATAAGCCGTTGATCAGTTCGAAGATCGTCTTGCGTTCGCGCGCCTGTATCCTGGCGACGAGTTCGCGCGCGGCGGGATGTTGCTGCGCCATCACCCAGGTCTGCGTAATCCCGCCCGCCAGTTCGGGGTTTTTCATGTCTTCGAGAAACATTTCCATTGCGGCCTCGAAGCGTTCGAGCGGCGTCGCTTGCGGCATCGCCGCGAACATGCCGTCGATGCGGCGTTGATACTCGCCATAGGCGAACAACAGCATCGCCTCGATCAATCGGTCCTTGCTCGGATAGTAATGCTGCACGGTGCTGAGGCTGACGCCGACGCGCGCGGCGACGCTGCGCATCGAGAACGCCGCATAGCCTTGGGATACGAACAATGCATGCGCGGCGCGTAGGATCGCCTGCGCGCGCGCCATGCCGCGGTCGGTGGTGTTCGAAAGTTTGTCTTGCAGCGTCGGTTCGGTCGGCAGATTCATGCCGCGAGTCTACCTTATCGGCGCGCGGCGGTCTTGAAATAGGTCGCATGACCTATTTCGTGCTAAAGTGCAGCGCCCTTGCGCGAACGACACGACGCGGGTCGGTCCGCCCTTGCCGTCGGCAGATCGCTTGATAGACTTTATTCATATGAAGGGAAACTCGAATGATTATCGACGCCTGGAGTCAGCACCCCACCTTGCGGCATATGGCCGATCCGATGTTCGACTCGCTGCGCCGCTGGACGAAAACTTCGGCGCCGACGCAGGAGCTGCCGGTTGCCGCGACCGTCGCCGCCATGGATCGCGCGCGCGTGGATCGCGCCTTGATTTGCGCCTGGGTCGCGCCGCGCAATGTGATGATCTCCAACGACGAAGTCGCGAGTTTCGTCGCCGCCGCGCCGGATCGGCTGATCGGCGTCGGTTCGGTCGATATCGACAAGCCGATGGCGGCGATCCGCGAAGTCCGTCGCTGCGTGCAAGAACTCGGCTTCAAGGCGATCCGCGTGCTGCCGTGGTTATGGGAAGCGCCGCCGACCGATCGCCGCTTCTATCCGATCTATGCTGCTTGCGCCGAGTTGGGCGTCCCATTCTGCACCCAGATCGGCCACACCGGGCCGCTGATGTCGAGCGAAGTCGGTCGTCCGATCTACCTCGATCGGGTCGCGCTCGATTTTCCCGAACTCGCGATCGTCGGCGGTCATATCGGCTATCCCTGGACCGACGAAGCGATCGCCGTGGCGACCAAGCACGAAAACGTCTATATCGACACCTCGGCCTATACCGCGAAACGCTATCCCGCCGCGCTGGTCGAATTCATGCGCGGCCCCGGTCGGCATAAAGTGCTGTTCGGCACCAATTACCCGATGATCATGCCCGATAAGGCGCTTGAGGGCATCGACGCGCTGGGCTTGTCCGAGGAAGCGCAAGCCTTATTCCTTGCGGGGAATGCGCAGCGGGTGTTTAAATTGGAGTTTTCGGTAAATTGCCCATGAATATCGTTCGAATACCCATCCTTATATGCATGTTGTCGCTACTCGAAGGCTGCGCCGTGGTGGCCGTTGCCGATGCCGCAGTGACTGTGGCGGCAACGACCGTCAAGGTGGGCGCCAAGGTCGTCGGCGCCGCTGTCGATGTCGTGATTCCGGATGACGATAAAAAGGACAAGGATCGATAAGGACGGATAAATTGTATTAACAATTTGCCTTGACTTCCCGTGCTAGTGTGACTAGATTAAGCCGATGAATTACGAGCACGATCCCAAGAAACTGGCCGAGAACGTCGCCAAGCATGGCGTATGGTTCCATGAGGCAACGGGCTTCGAGTGGGATACCGCCACGATCAAGCACGATAGCCGCCAGTGCTATGAAGAAACGCGGTTCGAGGCGGCGGGGCTGATCGGAACTCGCCTCTATATTTTGATTTTCTGTTTTCGCGAAACGAAAATCCGCATCATCAGCTTGCGCAAAGCCAACTCAAGAGAGGTAAAGCGTTATGCATGTCAAAACTAAATCGGGACGCATTGTCGAGCTACCCGCACCGGAAGAAGAGGCCATCATCGACGCCGGGATTGCCGCCGATCCCGACGCGCGCGAGTTGGATGACAAATGGTTTGCTACAGCCAAGTCCGCCGTCGAATTCTTTCCGCTGGAAACGTATGCCGCACTGAACGCCATACGTCATCGAGGGCCGCAACACAAGCCGCTCAAAGTACCGACCACCATCCGCTTCGACGCCGACGTTTTAGCTGCCCTGAAAGCCACCGGACGCGGCTGGCAGACGCGGGTCAACGAAGCGATGCGCGAATGGGTTAAGGAGCATTCGACGCCGTAAGATGTTGTCGAGCGGAGCTAGCTCGGTCGGCTCGTTTGAGTTATTCGGAAAGCGGGCGAGGCCGGTTTCGAGTCGACAGGTTCGGGGTTTTTCGAACAGCCATCCTCGTAAGCGTATTGCCGCTTGCCGCTATTCGGCGGCTGCGCCGTGGTGGCCGTTGCCGATGCCGCAGTGACTGTGGCGGCAACGACCGTCAAGGTGGGCGCCAAGGTCGTCGGCGCCGCTGTCGATGTCGTGATTCCGGATGACGATGAAAAGGACAAGAAGTAGATCGTCGCACCAGGTGCTATCATTGGCCATGGAAAAAGCAAAGATATCGCCAAGATTCTTTAAATCCGCAGGGTTCGCTAAAGCGGCAAGGAAAGCCCATATCGGCGACGAAGCGCTTTGCATGGCGATCGAGCAGATATTGCAGGGGCAAGCCGACGACTTGGGCGGAGGAGTGTTCAAAAAGCGTTTGAACGACAATCGGCATCGCTCCATCCTGATTGCAAAGGTCGGCGGCTTTTGGGTTTTCGAGTATTTGTTCGCCAAACAGGATAGAGCCAATATCGATAACGACGAGCTTGAAGCTTTCCGCGCTTTGGCCAAAATCTACGAGCGATTGACCGAACGGCAGATCGCCGACCTGCTGGCGACGCGCAAACTTCTGGAGATATGCAATGACGAGTAAACGGAAATTCAAGAGCGACGCGTTCGAGGCGATCCACGCTTCGGCCTCCGCTTTATTCGAGGTCGGCGCTATCGATAAGACGACAATGCGCGAGTTCGACGCATCCTGCCTAATCAAGCCGCCGGAACTGGCGCCCGAGCATATCAAGCAGCTTAGGGAGCAAAATCACGTCAGCCAAACGGTGTTTGCGCGGTATTTGAACACTAGCGAATCGACCGTGCAGAAGTGGGAAGCCGGAACCAAGCGTCCGAGCGGAATGGCGCTGAAACTGTTGTCGGTGGTGAAAAAGCATGGCTTGCATGTGCTCGGTTCCTGAATAGGCGGCGCGTCTTTTATCGACTCGAACACCCTACAACCGGTTGCGCACCGGCATGCCTTTATGCAGCAGGCTTCGCGTCGCCCGCGTTACTCGAAACGGAAATTTCGAACCGCGCCCTATTTGGCGCCCCATATCTGTTGGAGGCGGTTGTCGCGGCCGCAGCCGCGACGGTAGTAGTTGTAGCGAATCGGATTCTTCTTGTAGTAGTCTTGGTGATACTCCTCGGCCGGATAGAACGCGCCGGCGGCGAGAATTTCGGTATGTATCCGGGCGAATTTTCCGCTCTTCAGCAAGGCGTCGCGGCTCTCTTCGGCGGCTTTGCGTTCTTCGTCGTTTTGGTAGTAGATGCCGCTGCGGTACTGGCTGCCATGATCGCAAAACTGGCTGTCCTTGACTGTCGGATCGACGTTGCGCCAGAAGTGGGCGAGCAATTCAGGATAGCCGACCCGCGCCGGGTCGTAGACCACCCGCACGGCCTCGGTGTGCCCCGTCGCGCCGGCGCCGACTTCTTGATAAGTCGGATTGGCGGTCTTGCCGCCGGTATAGCCGGATTCGGCGCCGATGACGCCGGGCAGTTTTTCGAAATCCGCTTCGGTGCACCAGAAACAGCCGCCCGCGAATATTGCCATGGCGGTGCGCGCCGGATTGGCGACCTTGGCCGGGTTGTCCGGGCTGGTTGCCATCAGACCGGAGGCGCCGAGGACCGCAAGCGCGATGACGACAAGTTTTGTTTTCATGTGCGCAGCTCCGGAAGTTTGTTGCCCTGAGGGATGAACTGCAAGGCCACACCGTTGTTGCAATAGCGTTTGCCGGTGGGTTGCGGGCCGTCGTCGAAAACGTGTCCCTGATGACCGCCGCAACGGACGCAATGATATTCGGTGCGAGGCCAGATTGCTTTGTAATCGGTGCGTGTGTCGATGGCATTGGGCAGCGCTTGCCAAAAACTCGGCCAACCGGTGCCGCTCTCGTATTTGTGCGCACTGCTGAACAAGGGCAGGAAACAGGCGGCGCAGACAAAGACGCCCGGTCGTTTTTCATCATTCAGCGGGCTACTGCCGGGGCGCTCGGTCGCCTCTTCGAACAGAACCTCGTAGCTGAACGGGGGTAATAATTTCTTCCACTCGGCTTTGGATTTGACGAGCTTTGCCTGCGACATTTCAGCGGCCCCAAGCAGACGGCTGCCGCCGAGCGACAGCAGCGACAGGCCGAGTGCCGAACTGAACAGGGAACTGAGCGATTGACGGCGATTCATGGTTTTCTCCTTTAAGTTGGGGGGCTGCTCAGGCGAACGCCGCCGCACATTGGGTCAAGGCAAGCGCCTGCACTACGTCGCCGGACTGGCTATCTTCGCTCAAGCAGCGCCGGAACATCGGCGACTTTCATCGGGACGATAGCGATTGGTCGGCGTCGGTGCGGAAAACTTACAAAGAGCGCTTACGCGAAATCGATCCGGATCGCACGGGCTATGCGCCGTTTTGCTACAATCGATATGAATTTGCATATTCGACGATATCGACTGGCATGCGAACGCCAGGGTCGCGCGAAATGCAGCCCTCATTGGTATTGCACTGAAGGCGGGACAGTTTGCTCGATGGTGGGTTTGCATGTGGGAGCGGCCTTGGCCGCGAAGAGCGTCCGCTTAATCTCAATGATCGGGTTCCTTTCCATCGACCGCTATCGTGGCCAAGGCCACTCCTACAGTAGGGCTGTCCCACTTTAAGCGGGAGGCCGGATGATTCAAAACAATTTTTTGGTTTTAATCTGCGCCCATCTGCGTCATCTGCGGATAATTCAGTTCTTGGGTGGCCGAAACGAAGATCAACGCTGCCGCGCCGTTGTTGCTGCTGCGCTCGCCAAGGTCGATTGCGGCGGGCGTGGCGATGTTGTCCGACTTTTGGTCTAAGCGCGCGCACAGGCTGCGGTCGTGCGTCGCTGCGGGCAATGGGTTACGGCGCTGGCGATGTTGACGGTCTGGAGTTTTGGCTTTCACTGGATGTTGCAGCAGTGGCCTGCCGAATTGCATCATGTCGCCTGGGATTGGCTGCGGCCATGGCTGTAGGGTTTGTGGTTCCCCCCCATTGCGGAGATTGTTTATAAGGCGTATAAACACCGATACACGCAAACACTGATTGGAGAATTTCATGAATACCGTGCGCTGGAACATCGCCGTATCGCCGGACGTGGATCAGTCCGTGCGCATGTTCATCGCTGCGCAAGGTGGCGGCCGCAAGGGCGACCTGTCGCGCTTCATCGAGGAGGCGGTGCGCGCCTACCTCTTTGAGCGGGCTGTCGAGCAAGCCAAGGCTACTACGGCGGGTATGGGCGAGGCCGAACTGAACGACCTCATCGACGAGGCTGTGCAGTGGGCGCGCGAGCACTGATGCGCGTCGTTCTGGACACCAACGTACTGCTGGCCGCACTGATCTCATCGCACAGTTCCCCCGACATCATCTATCGCGCTTGGCATGCGGCGCGCTTCGACCTGGTAACAGCGGCGGCGCAGCTCGACGAACTGCGCCGCGTGAGCCGTTACCCGAAGATCAAGGCCATCTTGCCCGCACATCGCGTCGGCGCGATGATCAACAACATGCAGCGCGCCATCGTGCTAGGCGAGCTGCCTCATCTACCGGACAGCATCGAGGTCAACGATCCGAACGATGCCTTCCTGCTGGCGATGTCGCTGGCCGGCGAGGCCGATTACCTCGTGACTGGCGACCGTCGCGCCGGGCTGCTGCAACGCGGCAACATCGGTCGCACGCGCATCGTCACGCCAGCCACCTTCTGCGCCGAGGCGCTTTGACGCCATGCCGGTCAGCCTCCTGTCCACCACGCAACGGGAACGCTACGGTCGCTATCCAGGGGTGACGGAAATTTCGAGGTTGTAGCTGCCTCGTCCCGATCCGTCCCGCTAGCGCCGACTTTCCCCCGCGCCTAAAAACTCCCCACATTTTTCCTCCGCATCTTGTCAACCAAGCGCTTGCTTGGTAGGATGCGCGTTTTCACCACCCCCTTATCCTCGAGGAGTCCACCATGCCTATCCCACGCACCCTGTTCGAAGAAGAACACAACCAATTCCGCGACACCGTTCGTCGTTTTATGGAGCAGGAGGTCGCGCCGCATCATGCGCGCTGGGAAGAGCAGGGGCATGTGGATCGCGCGATTTGGAACAAGGCCGGCGAGGCCGGGTTTCTGTGCTCGTCGATGCCCGAGGAATACGGCGGCGTCGGCGTCGATAAGCGGTTTTCGGTGATCGTGATGGAGGAGACTGCGCGCATCAATGCGACCGGCTTGGGCTGGGGACTGCATTCCGAGATCGTCGCGCCTTACATTTTGCATTACGGCAACGATCATCTCAAAAATACCTATCTGCCGAAGATGGCGAGCGGCGAGATGGTCGGCGCGATCGGCATGACCGAGCCGGCGGCCGGTTCGGATTTGCAGGGCGTGCGCACCACGGCGGTTAAGGGCGTCGATGCGCAGGGCGAGCATTACATTTTGAACGGCTCGAAGATTTTCATTACCAACGGCTATCTGTGCGATGTGGCGATCGTGGTTGCCAAGACCGATCCGGCCAAGGGCGCGAAGGGGACGAGCTTGCTGGTGGTCGATACTTCGATGGCGGGCTTCAGCAAGGGCAAGCCGCTGCATAAGGCCGGGATGAAGGCGCAGGACACCTCCGAGTTGTTTTTCGATAACGTGCGCGTGCCGGCGCAAAATCTGCTCGGCGAAGAGGGCAACGGCTTTACCTATCTGATGCAGGAACTGCCGTGGGAGCGCTTGCAAATCGCGGTGATCGCGATGGCGTCGGCGGAAGCGGCGATCGATTGGACCGTGGCCTATGCGCGCGAGCGTCGCGCCTTCGGTCAGGAAATCCTCAAGTTCCAGAACACGCGCTTTACGCTAGCCGAGCTGAAGACCGAAGTGCAGATCGGGCGTGTGTTCGTCGACCGCTGCATCGAGTTGCTGCTCGAAGAGAAGCTCGATCCGACGACGGCGTCGATGGCCAAATACTGGTGCACCGACCTGCAATTCAAGGTGATGGACGCTTGCGTGCAATTGCATGGCGGCTACGGCTATATGTGGGAATACCCGATTACCCGCGCCTGGGCCGATGCGCGCGTGCAGCGCATTTACGGCGGCACCAACGAAATCATGAAAGAACTCATTAGCCGGAGCCTATGATGACCGAAGCTTATATTTACGATGCGGTGCGCACGCCGCGCGCGCGCGCGCGCCAGGGTGGCGCTCTCCATTCGGTGACGCCGATCGAACTCGCGGCGACCTCTTTGCGCGCCTTGCGCGACCGTTCGAATCTCGACACCTCGCTGGTCGATGACGTGGTGCTCGGTTGCGTCGAGCCGGTCGGCGAGCAGGGCGCGAATATCGCGCGCGTCGCCGCACTGTATGCCGATTACGCCTTGACCGCGGCGGGTGTGACCGTGAGCCGTTTCTGCGCGTCGGGTCTCGAAGCCTGCAATCTCGCCGCCGCGCAGATCATGGCCGGGCAGACCGATTTGATGGTCGCGGGCGGTGTCGAAAGCATGTCGCGCGTGCCGATGTTCTCGTCGGGCGGCGCGTGGCCGACCGATCCGCAAGTCGCCTCCAAGACCTATTTCACCCCGCAGGGAATTTCGGCGGACTTGATCGCTACGTTCGGCGGCTTTTCGCGCAGCGATGTCGATAGCTTCGCGGTCGAATCGCAACGTCGCGCCAAGCTGGCTTGGGACGAAGGCCGCTTCGCCAAGTCGGTCGTGCCGGTCAAGGATCTCAACGGTCGCATTTTGCTGGATCGCGACGACTACCTGCGGCCCGAAACCACGGTGGAATCGCTGGGCGCGCTGAAGCCTTCGTTCAAGGAGCAGGGCGAGAAGTACGGTTTCGATTCGGTGATTCTGCAACGCTACCCGCAGGTCGAACGCATCGACCATGTGCATCATGCGGGCAATAGCTCCGGCATCGTCGACGGTTCGGCGGCGATTCTGTTCGGCTCGCGCGAAATGGGCGAGCGGCTCGGCCTCAAGCCGCGTGCGCGCGTGCGCAGCTACGCCTCGATCGGTTCCGAACCCGCGATCATGCTGACCGCGCCGAGTCACGCTACCGAAAAGGCGCTGAAGCGCGCCGGCATGAAGGTCGGCGATATCGATCTGTTCGAGGTCAACGAGGCTTTCGCGGCGATTGTCATGCGCTTCATGCATGTGCTGAACGTGTCGCACGACAAAGTGAATGTGAACGGCGGCGCGATCGCGCTGGGACACCCGCTCGGCGCGACCGGCGCGGTGATCCTCGGCACATTATTGGACGAAATGGAACGGCGCGACTTGAGCACCGGCCTCGCGACCTTGTGCGTCGGCGCGGGCATGGGCACGGCGACGATTATCGAGCGCGTGTGAGGAGCGAAAGAATATGATCAATTACAGCATAGATGCCGAAGGAATTGCGACTCTGGAATGGGATTTGCCCGGACGCTCGCAAAACGTGATGAACAACGCCTCGATGAAAAGCTTCGTCGAACATGCCGAACGCGCCTTGGCCGATCCGGCGGTGAAGGGGATTCTGGTCGCCTCGGCGAAGAAGGATTTCATCGCGGGCGGCGATCTCGAAGAACTGCTGGCCGATAGCGACGTCGTTAAAGTCGTCGCCGGCATCGAGTGGTGGCACGCCAAGATGCGCGCGATGGAAACCCACGGCAAGCCCGTGGCTGCCGCGTTGAACGGCTCGGCGCTCGGCGGCGGCATGGAAATGGCGTTGTCGTGCCATTACCGCGTCGCCGCCGACAGGCCTGCGGCGCGCTTCGGTTTTCCCGAAGTCACGCTCGGCCTGCTGCCGGGTGCTGGCGGTACGCAGCGCACGCCGCGTCTGTGCGGCATCCAGCAGGCCGCGCCCTTGCTGCTCGAAGGCAAACGCATCAAGGCCGAAGAGGCGTTGAAATTGCATCTGATTAATGCCATCGTGCCGGCGGGCGAAGAACGCCAAGCGGCGCGCGCCTGGCTGCTGCACACCGCCAACGACGAAAAACACCACGGCAAGGCGCATCAACCCTGGGACGTCAAAGGCTACAAAATCCCCGGCGGCGCCGTGATGTCGCCGACGGGCGTGCAGTTCTTCATGGTGGCGAACGCCATGCTGCGCGAGAAAACCTACGGCAACTATCCCGCACCCAAGCAGATTCTGTCGTGCATGTACGAAGGCTTGCAAACCGACTTCGACACCGGCCTGAAAATCGAGGCGCGCTACTTCGCCAGCCTGGTGGTTAGCCCCGAAGCCAAGAATATGATCCGCTCGCTGTTCTTCGGCATCAACGAAGCCAACAAGCTCGCCACGCGCCCGCGCGACGTGCCGCCGCAAAAATTCACGCGCATCGGCATGCTCGGCGCGGGCATGATGGGCGCGGGCATCGCCTTGAGCAGCGCGCAAGCCGGTATGACTGTGGTGTTGCTCGACTCTACCCAAGCCGCCGCCGAGAAAGGCAAAGATTACGCCGTCAAATACTGGAGCAAGCTGGTGCAGCGCGGCAGGCTCGGCGCCGAACTGGCCGCCGCCTATGCGACACGGATTATGCCGACCGCCGACTATGCCGACCTCGCGGGCTGCGAACTGGTGATCGAAGCGGTGTTCGAAAAACGCGAAATCAAGGCCGACGTGACGCGCAAGGCCGAAGCCGCGATCGCCGATACGGCGATTTTCGCCTCGAACACCTCGACCTTGCCGATTACCGGTCTCGCCCAAGCCAGCGCGCGCCCGAGCCACTTTATCGGCCTGCATTTCTTCTCGCCGGTCGAAAAAATGCCCTTGGTCGAAATCATTATGGGTCAGGCGACCGACGAGGCGACCTTGGCGCGCTCGATGGACTATGTGCGCGCCATCGGCAAGACGCCGATCGTCGTCAACGACTCGCGCGGTTTCTACACCAGCCGCGTATTCGGCACGTATATCTCCGAAGGCATGGCCTTGCTCGAAGAAGGCTACGCCCCGGCGTTGATCGACAAAGCCGGTTTGCTCGCCGGCATGCCGGTCGGCCCCCTGGCGCTGGCCGACGAAGTGTCGATAGAACTGGTGCATAAAATCGCCTGCCAGACCCAGGCCGATCTCGGCGACGCCTACGAAATCCGCGCCGCCGACCGCGTTGCCGCCTTGATGGTCGACAAGCTGGGCCGCCTTGGACGCAAGTCCGGCACGGGCTTCTACGACTACCCGGCGCACGGAGCGAAGCATCTGTGGCGCGGACTCGCCGAGCATTTCCCGCGCCGCGCGGCGGATGCAAAAGTCGGCGCTGACGAGACGGATCCGGCGGTGCTCAAATCCTTGATCGAACGCCTGATCTTAGTGCAATCGGCGGAAACCGCGCGCTGCCTGCAAGAAAACGTGCTGCGCGCGCCGATGGACGCCGATGTCGGCGCGATTTTGGGCTGGGGCTACCCACCGTTCCGCGGTGGGCCGTTAGGCTGGCTGCATACCCTGGGCCTCGCGCAAACCGTCGCCGACCTGGAACGGCTCGCCGCCGCCCACGGCCCACGCTTCGCGCCCGCGCCATGGCTCAAGGAAAAGGCGGCGAAAGGCGAAGGGGTGTATGCCTGATGGTGCGGCAAACTATGCTGTGTGAAAACCGTTAAGCCACGAAAGGCGCGAAATAGCTGCAAGGCTGTTCGTGCCTTTCGTGTTTTTCGCGGACAAAAAAGGCTATGAAATGAATCTATTGCATGAACTCGGCCCCGATCTGACGGGGCTGGAGCAACTGCGCGCCATGCTGGCGAGCGGTCGCCGCTCGTGCTTCGCCGACACCCTGAATATCGCGCTGGTCGAGGCCGACGACGGGCGCGTGGTGCTCGAAGCCACGCCCGATCTCCATCTGTACAACTCGATCGGCACGGTGCACGGCGGCTTCGCCGCCACGATGCTCGACTATGCCTGCGGCTACGCGGTGCTATCGAAACTGAAGCCGGGGCAGAACTTTTCGACGCTGGAGTTGAAGGTCAATTATCATAAAGCCATCAGCAAGGACACCGGCCCCGTCAGAGCCGAAGGAAAAATCCTCAGCTTCGGCCGTCGTGCGGCGTTCTCCGAAGCGCGCTTGAGCGACCGGAATGGGAAATTATTGGCTTCGGCGAGTTCGTGTTTGTTGGTGGGGTAAGTACTTTAGCTGCATTCGATAGTGGAGTGCGACGCGTTGTTGGGAGGCTCGATATCTGCGCCTACTTTTGCGTATATGAGTGTAGTTCCATTCTTATGGACTTTGCGAGGCCAGCCAAATCACCATAGATTGATTTTGAATTGATGCTCATTTTTCTTAGCGCAACATATACTCCTTCGTATATATTCGATGGTATAACGATTTTCAGTATTTTTGCTGAGTTGTATAGTGGCAAGTTAACAATGGACTCGATTGTCTTACCGCGATTTCCAGATATCAAAAATGTTCCAGACTGTCGGTCGATTCTCGCATTCAATTCTATCGGTTCGGTTATCCATGCAATGTCGTAAGAGTACCGATCAACAACATCATCAAAAATCTGATCCTGCTTTCCTTGAATTGTATGTCTAGTTTCAATAAATTTATTGTCAGACTTTTTAATGAAATTAATGGATTCTTCCATTATGGCTGTGTAATCGATTGCGTAAACGGCAAAATCCTTGTTTGAACGTGGATCATACGTTTCAAGTGCAAAGTACAAAGCGATATATGGACTGGTTGTAAAGTCAATCAGCCGCGTAGGCACACCGTAATGTTGCATAACGGAAAGCCAAGCAAACTTTGACTTCGGGGTATGCTCTTCTACGTTATAAATATGGTATTTTGATTTGAAAGTATCTAGCGAGTAGTTCTCGAATTGTCTTGCTGTTTCCGTGCTCCATTTATCACCAAGTATTCTCTCTAGTGTCGATTGAAGTCTCCAGTCAGCGTTGGATTGTCCTCTGAATGCGAAATGGTTTGGTAAAGTGTTCAGCTCATGCGTTAATTCAGTTATTGAGGAAATCCGTTTTTCGATAATCATTCCCTTATTTCCCTGTAGGCCGATTGAATCGCCTTGAGAGTTTGAAGCTTTTCGCAATCCTGGTCGACTAGGATGAATTTCGCATCTCCTTTGAGCGATATAGGTATAACTCTACCCTCATGCTCAAGTTGTATTGCTGCCGACGCTCTATTTGCTGTTGCTGCTGTAGATTTTGCAACGGCAGCAACAGCATCAGCGCTTAATGCATTGCCGTTGACTGATACGTTGCCATTTGTTCCATCAAGCTCCTTGCAGTAGTAAGACATAGGTTTTTGAAACAATTCATCGGCATCTATCGGGTTTGGGCCGGTAAAGTGCGCTTTGAAATTCTTTATGGCGTGTGCGCTATATATTTTCTCAAGAAAACTCTCAGGATCTGGTATGTAGTCGACGTGCACAGTAAGTCGATTATGGGAAGCAGTTTCAGTTTTAGAAAGGAGTTTTTGAATTGTTCCTGCGATAGTTTTGACATTGGCGGCAACTTTTGTTCTTTTTCCGATTCCAATCAATCCAAGGCGACTATCGAAATATACAAACGTATAAGGTCCAGAATCATCGACTAGATCGGTAAAGTTTCCTGATGCGATATCGAATTTTTCAACGGTAGTTATTGTTGTTCTACCGACTGCAAATCTTCCGCCATCGGGTGTGATTTGTTCGATATTAGCTATGCGCCAGACATTATTTTTTCGCAGTTCGAGTGACGGTTTCTCTGCGAGAGCCATCTCAAAAAATTCCCGTGGTGATCGGTCAGCGCTGAAGAAATCCATTTGCACCGGTTTTATGAACTTTACCCTGTAGAGATGGTATTCGGTTGCTTGCATGTTGAATGTTTTTTTATGGGTGATAAAAATTGCTATATCGTATCTAAATTAATGTTATATTTGATGATTTTTCTAGTATTTGTTGTCTATGCATATCACCCTGGTTGAGGTTTCAATTCTCGAACCACTCGACCCATAAAGTCCCGTCTGGCATAAGTACGCCATACTCAAGAGCGCTTGGAACCCAGCTATTGTCCGTATAGAATAATCTTGAAAATACGAATGTTCCTGGATGGTCTGCGGCATATTTTTCCATTCTTCGATATGTCCTCCCCTCTTTGGAGTGTCCTCTGTTCAAGGCAGGCTTTTGCGGGAATAGATTGATATCGAGTCCGCCGCCCATGGCATGCGAGAGCGCATGGCCTTTGTCGAATTTTCCCTTGTTCGGGATATCGATGCGGCCACCGATAAATCCACGTATTCTCGATGCGTCGCGTTTCTTTTTGTGTTTAACCGAGAAACCATAAGCTGCAACAAGTCTATCTTCAACGGTATTTTCTTCAGTCGAGGCCGATGTCTGATCGAAAATGAACGTGGTCTTCTTGATCGGTATCTCGCATATACAAGGGCTATGCGATGCGGAGTCCAAGTAGTCGTTTATCCATTTATCGCATAAGGCGTTTATGAGCGCATCGATGTCGAGCGTGCTTGACGATGCAATGTTTTCTTCGGCGATTCGATGGATCGTCATGATCGCGTCGATATATGACTTATGGATTCAATTTTGATAGTTGGAAGCGCATCCCATCCGGCTTTTTCCAGTCCCCGCCCCAATCGAATCCGGCGTCTTTGAAACATGCAACCAGGGCAGGCGACATCGTCGGTGTTTTACCAAGACCATTCCAGGCTGCATTGATATCGACGGCTACGCCCCATGAGTGTAGCGATGGGGTGGATAAATTTCTCTTCTTGCGAATATTGAAGCATCCATCCCATGTTTTCAATTCCCCGATTAACTTCCTATCGATGATATTTTTGAACGCCATTTCCAGTGGTAAGATCGCATCTCTATTGCAATAGATTTTCTTAGGTATCACGCCAAGTTCAAGATTGCTGGGCACATCCCATAAGGTCATATTTTTCTCTTGCTCAGGTTCGCCATACTTTGCGTAGCAGTCCTTGTGTGTGATCATGTCGATGCTCCTTTCGAGGGGTTAGGTTTTTGCGTATTCTTTCAATTGCTCGTGATACGAATCGATTCTCTTTTTTGCGGCATGTATTCCATTGGAATATTTGTTGTCGTTTCCCGCTTTACTTCCCCATTCGGTCAAAGTTTCGATTCTCCGTTCGTCACGGTCGATTAGCGAGGTAAGTGCAGTAACTTTGGCGGTTTCGGCTTGCTGTAAAAGGCTGGTTTTGATCAATTCGATTGCCGATGCTTGCTGTTGAAGCGCGGCTAACGTTCGGTTCTCAAACTCCGCTCCTTGCTTTTGTTGC
>DATETD010000031.1:0-2141 GCA_035283885.1 Rhodocyclaceae bacterium | reverse complement strand
GCGCCCGCCGCAGCCCGTGCCGCTCTGGCTCTATCCGCTGCCCACAGCGAACGCTACGCCGCGCCGCCGCAAGGATCAAGACCACGCCGAAAACTCGCCCGGCGCGCACGAAGAAAGCGTCGCCAAAAAGCGCCACGCCGCGCGGCGCGAAGAGATGCCCGACAACGCCTCGCCGCTCTTGATGATGTTCCGCGCCGAAAGCCTGTTGTCCTGGGCCGACTTCATCAAGGTCAATCGCCAACTCGACGACGACCCCAACCCCGACGCCGGACGCGCCGCCGAAAATATCGAGCAATTGGCGATCGCCGATCACGACGGTCAGCGCGTCGCCTCCAAAGTGCGCTTCGATCTCGACCTGCCGTCCGCCAGCGAAGACGATCTAGCGCTCGGCCCCGGCATCGCGCTGCCCGAATGGGACTATCGCCGCCACATCCTCAAACCCGACGGGTGTCGCTTGCAGATGCTCGAATCGCGCCACGTCACGCCGCAAGCCCTGCCCGAAACATTGCGCCGCGCCGCGCGCAAGCTGAAAAGCCAATTCGCCGCCCTCGCGCCCGCACGACGTTGGCAAAAAGCCCAGCCCGACGGCAGCGAACTCGATATCGACGCCTGCGTGCGCCACTACGCCGACCAGCTTGCCGGACATCGCCCATGCAACGCAGGAGTCTATCGCGCCCAAATCCAGCCAGAGCGCGACCTCGCCTGCCTGGTGCTGGCCGATCTGTCCTTATCGACCGACGCCTGGGTCGGCGACGAGCATCGCGTCATCGACGTGATACGCGACAGTCTGCTGCTGTTCGGCGAAGCGCTGACCGCCAGCGGCGACCGCTTCGGCATGTACGGATTCTCTTCGCTCAAGCGCAGCCATGTGCGCTTTCACACGCTCAAGGAGTTCGACGCCCCGCTCGACGCCATCGCGCGCGGTCGCATCGCCGCCATCCGTCCCGGCTACTACACCCGCATGGGCGCGGCGCTGCGCCACGCCACCGCGCTGCTCGCCCGACAACCGGCGACGGTGCGTCTGCTGCTGATTCTCTCCGACGGCAAGCCGCACGATATCGACGTCTACGAAGGCCGTTACGGTATCGAAGACACGCGCATGAGCGCGATCGAAGCGCGCCGCAAAGGCGTGCGCCCGTTCTGCGTCACCATCGACCGCGAAGGCGCGGATTATCTGCCGCATATCTTCGGCCCAACGGGCTATACCGTGCTGCGCAAACCCGAAGAACTGCCGTTGCGCTTGCCGCTGTTGTATGCGCAACTGACCGGGCGCTAAAGCGGTCGGCATCCGTCGCGCCAGCGCCGACTTTTCATCCGCCTCGCCATGAAGCGGACAGCAGACAGCGACGCGGATCGATAGGCAGTCGATTCGGATATCGCTTAAATGAGTTTTGACAACTATCGTCAATGCCTTCACAATTCGAACATGAGTCGAAATACCTTAAATCTTGCGCTACCCGAATCCCTCCGCGCCTACATCGACATTCGCGTGGCGTCCGGTCATTACGGCAACACCAGCGAATACATCCGCGACTTGATCCGCAAAGATCAGGCCGAGGAAGCCAAAAAACGTTTGCGCGCATTGGTCGAAGATGGCTTGATGTCCGGTTCCGGCTCGCCATGGACAGAGGCCGACCGCGATGAACTGATCGCCATCGCAAACGGCGAAATCGAGTGAAGCGCGCCATCCTGCGTCCGCAGGCGCGCGCCGACGTCAAGGCTGAAGTTCGCTACTATCGTCAACACGCCGGTCGACCTACCGCCGACAAATTAGCACAGGCGATCGACAATGCTTTACAACTACTGCAATTCGAAGCCGGTATTGGGTCGTCGCGTATCGGCGAATTGTTGGACATCCCCGACCTAAAGAATTGGCGACTCACGGGTTTTCCACTGATCTTGCTCTACTTCGAGCGTGAGGACTTTCTCGACGTGGTGCGCTTGCTGGGCGAACGTCAGGACATTCCGACCATTCTCGGCAACAACAGTAGCGACTAAAGTGTGCGCAGCATCGCCGCCCGCCGTCGCTTCATGAAAGCGGAAACACCAGATCGAAATTTCGCTGCGGGTCCGCCAACTGCATGCCGAGATGCATCGCAGTGCGCGCATTCACCGCCACCTTCACCTCGCGCAACGGAATC
>DATETD010000030.1:0-2070 GCA_035283885.1 Rhodocyclaceae bacterium | reverse complement strand
ATTACGACTCGGCCCCAGTTGCGCATTGCTAATCGCATTTATCAAGAGATCATCCCGCGCGAATTGACCTGGATCGCACAAACACGCATCACGCATGAGCAACCTTGGTATCTCGACGCCCAACGCCGTTTGGACATGAACAAGCTGCTCGCGGCGTTTCAACAGTTCTTTCGCGAACACTCGGACGCCTGGCTCGAAAAATTCGACTACAAGGAAGCCGGCCCGCAACTGTTATTGCAAGCCTTCCTGCAACGCATCGTCAATGGCGGCGGGCGCATCAACCGCGAATACGGCTTGGGGCGTCGGCGCACCGATCTGTTCCTCGAATGGCCGCTGGATGAAGCGCTGGGCTATCTCGGCCCGATGCAGCGGGTGGTGATCGAACTGAAAATTATGCATAAAGGATTGGAGGCGACCTTGCAGCAGGGCTTGGCGCAAACCGCCGACTACGCGGATCGTTGCGGCGCGGACGAGTCCCATCTGATGCTCTTCAACCGCGATGCCGGTGTTTCGTGGGAGGATCGCCTCTGGCAACGGGAAGAAATGCTTGGGCAACGGCGCATTTGTGTTTGGGGCGCTTGAGTTTGGGAAGGCTGTTGTCGTATCGCCGACGCCGGCATGCGAAATCCGGCGTCGCCAAAAGTCGGCGCTGGCGCGACGGATGCAAGCGAGTCGTAGGGAAACGGGAAAATTCGGTTAAGCTTCGAGCCGAGCAACGGTTATTTAGGAGGGTAAATGCGAGCAGAACACGTCAAATGTCTCAGCGCCGAGGGTTTTCATCATATGGCGTATGTGGAGTGGGGCGATCCGACCAACCCGCGGGTGCTGGTGTGCGCGCATGGGCTGACGCGGTGTTCGCGCGATTTCGATTTTTTCGCCTGGGCCATGGCATCGGAATATCGGGTGGTCTGCCCCGATGTGGTCGGGCGCGGACGTAGCGACTGGCTGCGCGACAAATCCTTGTATGCTATCCCGCAATATTGTTCCGACATGGCGGCGCTGCTGGCGCGTCTGAATGTCGAGCAGGTGGATTGGGTCGGCACTTCGATGGGGGGCTTGATCGGTATGGCCTTGAGCGCCATGCCGGGGAGTCCGATTGCGCGTTTGGTGCTGAACGATGTCGGCCCGGTTGTAGCGCGTAGCGCCTTGCGGCGCATCGGTACGTATTTGGGCGTTGCGCCGCGTTTCGATACGATAGAGCAGGCCGAGGCCTTCGTGCGTCAGGTGTCGGCGTCGTTCGGCCATTTGTCCGATGCGCAATGGCGGCATATTACGATCCATACGGTGCATCGTGCGGCGGACGGCAAAATCGAATTTGTTTACGATCCGGGCATTGCCCAGCCTTTTTTGGCGGAAATGGCCGTAGGCGGCGATCAGGATATCGAATTGTGGTCGCTGTACGATGCGATCTCGTGTCCGACGCTGACGGTGCGCGGCGCCGACTCGGATTTGCTGACGCGCGAAACGGCGGTGGCAATGAGTCGGCGCGGGCCGCGCGCTCGGTGTGTGGAGATCGAAGAAGTCGGGCATGCGCCGATGCTGATGGATCCGGATCAGGTAGAGCCGATACGCGATTTTCTATTGGCCGGGCACGCCTAACGATGCGGTCGACCGGTCGCTTGCAGCAGCAGCTCAAGCAGGCGTTGGGGCTGACGAACGATGAGGAGTCGGCGGCATTGCAGGCTTTGGCGCGCGAGTTCGCCGACAGCCCGGCAGCGTCGAATTTACCGCCCGACTTGCGCAACTTACTCGCGAATTTCGGCGGATTGATGCAAGGCGTCGAGGCGTCGTATGCTCGATTGGAGCGGCGCCCTGTGGTGGTGCAAGGGCCGGAAAATGCGTTTCAAGGCGACGATCCCGCATCGCTGTCTCAATCGATTGCGCAATTGGTCTCGGAGCGCGCGCGGCAGCGCAATCGCTTGGACAATCTTCAATTCGCCTTGGATCAACACGCCATCGTCAGCATCACCGATACGGCGGGCGCCATCGTTTATGCCAACGATAAATTTTGCGAAATCAGCGGCTATGCGCGCGAGGAGTTGCTGGGGAAAAATCACCGCGTGGTCAAAT
>DATETD010000029.1:0-17581 GCA_035283885.1 Rhodocyclaceae bacterium | reverse complement strand
CAGCCGACGCAGCAAGACATTGCGCTACGCTATCGCAAACTGCCGCACGGCGTCAGCGTGCAGCGACTAGCGGCGCAGCCCGTCTCATCGCCATTGCCGACATCCGCTACGTCCGAAGATGCGCCGCCCGATCTGATTTTTCCACCGGTCGGCTTCCCGCCGCCCTTCGGCCTGCGCGTCGTCAGCAGCGAAGGGGCGTGGACTGTGGTCGGCAATCTCGCCGGACGCATCGCCATTGCCGCAGAGACGCCCGCGCCATGAGAGCCGCCGTCGGTTTCACCCTGATCGAAATACTGGTGTCGCTAGCGATCGTCGCGCTGGCGCTCGGCGCGGGGCTGAAAGCCGCCGCGATCGCTACCGACAACAGCGGCGAACTCGATCGGCGCACCCTGGCGCGCTGGGTCGGCAAAAATCAGTTGGCGCAGTTGCAAGTCGAAAAAAACCTGCCGCCGCCGGGTACGCTCACTGGCGCCAGCGTGCAAGGAAACACCGAATTCGCTTGGGAAGCGGTGATCGAATCCACGCCAAATCCCAATTTCCGCCAAGCCACCGTCTCGGTGCAACTGCCCGGCGATAAACATCGCCTGTATAAAATCAAAGGCTTTCTGGTGGGGCAGCGATGAAGCCCCTTCCGTCTCGCCAACGCCGAGTTTTGCAACAGGCATTGCCATCCAAGCGACGCGGCTTTACCTTGCTCGAAGTATTGATCGCGTTGTCGATTCTGGCGATTCTATCCAGCATGAGCTACTGGGGCGTATCGGCCTTGGTCGCCGCCGAAGGGCGGCTGCGCGATAGCGCCACGCGGTTGCGCGCCGTCGAGCGGCTGCTGGCCGAATTCGAGAACGACGTGCTGTTCGCCGCGCCGCGCGCTACGCATAGCGGCACGGGCGAGGTCGAGGGCGCGCTCTACGCCCAGCGCGAAAAGCGCAGCGAACATGGGTTCCGCATCGGCTTCAGCCGCTTCGCCCATCACCCCAGCCAGCCGCCGCAACGCATCGGCTACCGTCTTGCGCCGCCGCGCATCGACATTCTGCTCGCCCCGCTCGATCCGCCCGCCAACGCCGACGACATCGCGGCGACGACGGTGCTCGAAGGAGTGCAAGCCGCCAGTGCGCGCTTCCTGGATATCGACGGACGTTGGTCGGACACCTGGCCGCCGGCGGGCGTCGCCGTAACGGCGCTGCCGCGTGCGGTCGAATTGACGCTGAAGCTCGACGGCATCGGCACGATCACCCGACTGATCGCTCGCCCATGAATTCTCGCCATCACTCCGGCGCCGCGATTATCGCCGCCTTGCTGGTGGTGGCGCTGGTCGCCGCGCTCGGGACTCGGCTGATGCTGACGCAGGAAATCTGGCTGAACCAGACCGATGCGCGTTATCGCCTCGACAGCACGCGCGAAATCGCCCACGCCAGCCTGCACTGGGCGCGCGCCATCCTGTATGATGATGGCCGTCGTTCGCAAGTCGACCATGCGGGGGAAGCGTGGGCGCAGCCCTTGCCGGCCACCACCTTCGACGACGCCACGCTCGCCGGCCAGCTCGAAGACGCTCAGGGGAAATTCAACCTGAACACGCTCGTGCAGGACGGCAAAGCCAACGACAGCGCCGTCGCCGCTTTTACGCGACTGCTGAATTCGCTAAACTTGCCGCCGTCGCTGGCCGATACCTTAGTCGACTGGATGGACGCCGACACCGAACCCGTTTCCCCGCAAGGGGCCGAAATTGCCTACTACGCCGCACGCCCCAGCTATCTGTCCAACTCGAACCGCAATGCCGCCAACCCATCCCAGCCGCCGACTCAGTTGCCCGCATCATTACCCAATATGCCGCCGAACGCACCGCTCGGCAGTCTCGAAGAGCTGCTCTGGATACGCGGCTACGATGTCAAAACCTTGCGAATCCTACGCCCCTTCGTTACGGCGCTACCTGTCGCAACTGCAATCAACGTCAATACCGCTCCCGCCGAAGTGCTGTCGGCCATTGTCCCGCGGCTATCGCTGTCGCGCGCACGGCAACTGGTCGCCGAACGCACCACGGGACATTTCGAATCGCTCGACGAATTCAAGGCTCATCTGATGAACACCGAACGCGAAAACCTGGAAAATATCGGCGTCGCCAGTCAGTTCTTCTTCGCTCACGGCGAAATCCGACTGGAACAGACGGCCTATCGCATCGACGCGCTACTGCAACGCCAAGACGCGCAATGGCCACGTATCGTTTGGCAAAGACAACAATGACAGAACTCCGCTTGCGCGCCGACCGCGCCGGACTCCATGACGGCGCCCCGTGGTGGCTGCTCGACAAAACTTCGCGCCCGCTCTCCTCGGGTCACGGCGTCGCGGGCACGCCGAGCGCGCAAAGCGTGCTGCTGATCGTTCCCGACGACTGCGTGACGGTGCTGACGTTACGCGCGCCCGATCTCGCCGAAAAGCGGCTGCGGCTGGCGCTGCCGACCTTGCTCGAAGAACATTTGCTGGTCGCCCCCGAAAGCATCGGCTTCGCGCTACTGTCCTCGCCCGCCGAGCGCCCCGGCGCGATCGCCGGCATGATCGATATCGCCGTATATGACAAAACCTGGTTCGACGCCTTGCTCGCCACGCCGGTCGTCATGCGCTGCCCGCGGCTGCGCGTAGTGGCCGAAAGCTGGGCCTTGCCGCGCACGCCGGACTGCTGGCCGCTGCATTTAAGCGCCGAACGTCTGGTGCTGGGCCTGCCCAACGGCGCAGCCTACGGCGACAACCTGCCCAGCGGCGGCCTAACGCCGCAACAAGGCGAACAGTTGCTGATGCACCTACGCCCCCCGCCGCCGGGCGGCGACGCGCCGATGCCAATAGCCACAGCTCCCACCGAAATCGCGCTCTATGTCTCCGCCGAAATGCCGACACAGACGCCGCGCTGGTTGAGCGAACTGCTCGGTCGGCTACCGCACTCGATCGCCATCCGTCCCGCCAAGGCGCTCGATTGGGCCAGCGCCGACTACGAACGCGCACCCGAGCTGTTCGCGCGCCGCGGACTGACGATCGCACGTTCGACCTTGCGCGCGGCGACCCTGCCGGTAGCGATAGCAGCCGGCCTGTTGTTGCTGTTGGAATTCGGCGCGGTGGGACTCGATTGGACTCGCCTCACGCTGGAGCGGCGAGGCTTACAGGCCGCGCAACAGACTATTTTCCGCGAAACGATGGGGCCGCAAGCGCCGCTGGTGAATGGCCCGAATCAACTGCTGCATAAGCTCGACGCGGTGCGCACTGCCGCCGGTCAAGCGACGCCGTCCGATCTGCGCGTGCTGATGACGCGCCTGGCCGAAGCCGGCCAGGCCCTGCCGGCGCTCGACGAACTGCGCTACGAAACCGGGCGGCTGTGGGTCAAGCCGAAAACCGCCGACGGCGAAGCCGCCTGGATCGAGCTGGCGCGCACAGCAGGCATGAACGCCATCGCGGAACCGAACGACCCACGCACGATACGCATAACGCCATGACACCGACCGACCGCATCGCCGCCGCCTGGCGACAGGCCACCGCACAACGCAGCCCGCGCGAACGAATGATTCTTGCCTGGGGCGGCGCACTGAGTCTCGTGCTGATCGCAATTTTCGGCGTCGTCATGCCGCTGCAAGACGCGCAACGCCGCCTGCAACGCAGCGTCGTCGTCGAACGGCAGCAACTCGCCACGATGCAAGCGGTGCAACGCGAAATGAAAACCTTGAGCGCCATCGCCAAACGCGAAGCACCGCCGCGCGGCAAAGCCTTGCGCGACGCGCTCGACAGTTCGGCGCGTTTGCAACTGATGCCGAGCACCTTGGAATTGCGTCTCGACGGCGACAACCAAGTCGTCGTCACGCTCGTCGGCGTCAATCAAGCCAAATTGCTTCACTGGATCGACGCCACGCTACAGGCGCAGCGCCTGCGCCTGGACGCGGCCCATCTGCGGCGCAAAGACGCCGCGATCGTTGCGGAATTGCGCTTTTCGGCGCCCGAAGCATGAGTGCGCTTAAACGCTCGCGCGGCTTGATCGCGCTATTCGTCCTGGTTTTTCTGCTCGGGCTGATCGCCCAACTGCCCGCCGCCGTGCTGGCCCCGCCGCTGCTCGACCTGACGCGCCAACGGCTGCGGCTGGAGAACCCGCAAGGCACGGTCTGGTCGGGTAAGGCTCATCTGTCATGCCGCTTGCCCGACGAATCCAGCGTCGCCTGCGGCGATTGGCAATGGCGCTTCATGCCTGCCGCCTTGCTCGAAGGCAAGCTGCGCCTGAACGTGCAAGGCGCGCGCCCGAGCGAAACCGCACTGCTGACGCTGTCCGCCGCCGGATTCGAAATCGAGCGCATTTCGCTCGAACTGCCGGCGATGTTGATCGGCAGCCTAGACGCCAAGATCGCCGCGTTGAAACTCGGCGGCTATCTGCATATCGATGGGCGGGGACTCACCGCGCGTCGCGGCCAAGCGCAGATCGTCTGGCGCAATATGTCGTCGCGCTTGGCGCCGAATGTCGCGCTCGGCGAGCATACGCTGAATCTCAACGCCACGGCGCAAACCTGGGATGTGGCTATGGGCACGATCTCCGGCCCGCTGCGCTTTGCGGGCGGCGGACAAATTCCGCATAACGGCGCCGCCAAGCTCGACCTCAGCGCCACGGTCGCCGCCAACGACGTCCGCCTCGCGCCGCTGTTGAGCCTGATGGGGATGGAAGCGTCTCCGGGCGTATTCCGCATGCAACTGCAATAGACGAGATCGATCCATAGCCATGAAAACGCTCTCCCGCTTCAACCCCAGCGAATTGCTCGAACTGTTCGGACGCTTGGCGACGCTGCTCTTGGTGCTGACCCTCGCCTGGCGCGCCGCCTACTGGGTCGCCCAATTCGCGGCGCCGGCGCCGCAGGCGTCCGCGCCTAACCTGCGCGGCGAAATCAACCTCGCCAGCGTCAACCGCTTCGCTTGGCTCGGCGAAGAGGCGACGAAATCCGTCGCTGCCGCCGCCGCGAATAGCGCCGCGATCGGCATCCGTCTGATCGGCGTCTATGCCGGCGGCCCGCGCCCGGTCGCCATCGTCGCGCTCGGCGCGCAAAACCCCATCGCCGTCGCCGTCGGCGAAGAACTCGCCCCCGGCGTCAAATTGACCGCCGTCGCCGCCGATCATATCAAGATCGACCGCAACGGCGCCGTCGAACAGGTGGCGCTGCCGGTGCAAACGGCCTCCATCGACGCCACCCCCGGCGCATCCCCATCGCAAGCAACCTCCGGCAAGGAAACCGCCCGCAAATGAACTCCGTCACGAACTCCCTGCGTCCCGCCGCCTCCCGCCTCGCTGAGGTCGGCCTCTCCTCGCTCGCCGCCGTGCTGCTATCCGTCTCGCCAGCGCCGACTTTTGCGCAAGCGGGTAAGGATAAGCCCGCAGATAAACTCGCAGCGCCCGCCGCCACAGTCGCCGAGCCGGTAATGCTGAACTTCGTCAATGCCGATATCGAATCGGTGGTGCGCGCCATCGGCAAGGTCACGCAACGCAACTTCGTCATCGACCCGCGTGTTAAGGGCGTGATCAACGTCGTCTCCAGTTCGCCGGTCGCGCCGCCGCTTGCCTACGAAATCATGCTGGCCGCACTGCGACTACAAGGTTTCACCGCCGTCCAGCGCAAAGGCGTGACCGTGATTCTGCCCGAATCCGACGCCAAGTACCGCACCGGCGCCGTGTCCGTATCCGCACCCGGCAAAACGGCGCAGGGCGAACATATGATTACCGAGGTCTTCAACCTCAAATACGAATCGGCGAGCCAATTGATTCCCATCGTGCGCCCTCTGGTCGCCCCCAACAACCCGGTGACCGCCTACCCCGGCACCAATACCTTGGTGATCACCGATTACGCCGAAAACATCCGCCGCATCGCGCAACTGATCGAAAGCATCGACCAGCCGAGTGCCTTCGAACCGATCATCATTCCGGTCAAGCATGGCTCGGCAAGCGAACTCGCCGCCGCCGTCACCCGCATCCTGAACGACGGCATGCCCGGCACGCCGGCGGGCAGCGCACCCGAAGGGGTGCAAAAGGTGACGGTGATCGCCGAACCGCGCAGCAACAGCCTGATCCTGCGCTCCGACAACCCGACGCGCGTCGCCCGCGTGCGCGCCTTGATCGAGCGGCTCGACTCCCCCGGCGCCGCACCCGGCAATATCCATGTGGTTTATCTGCGCAATGCCGAAGCCGTTAAGGTCGCGCAAACCCTGCGCGCTATCGTCGCCGGCGATCTAAGCAACCTGACTGCCGGCGCCACACCCACCGGCAGCCTCAATCCCACCGCCGCGCCCGGCGCTGCGGGCGCTGCCGCCACCGCCACAGCGGCGTCCGCTCCGTCCAGCGGTCAAACCAGCCCCACGGGCCAAGGCATCATCCAGGCCGACGCCGCCTCGAACGCCTTGATCGTCACCGCCTCCGACGCGGTGTTCAACAACCTGCGCACCGTGATCGAAAAACTCGACGTCAAACGCGCCCAAGTGCATATCGAAGCGCTGATCGCCGAAGTCACCGCCGACAAAGCGACCGAACTCGGCGTGCAGTGGCAAGGCGTCAGCAACGCCTCGAACCGCACCGCCATCGTCACCGGCACCAATTTCTCGACCGGCGGCAACAATCTGCTGAGCTCCGCGATCGGCGCCGCCAGCGGCGCGCCGGTCGCCCCCGGTTCGGGCCTGAATATCGCCGTGCTCAACCGCGTGATCCTCTCGGGCGGCAAAGAAGTCATCAACCTATCGATGCTGGCGCATGCGCTCGAAGCCGACTCCAACGCCAATATCCTATCTACGCCGAATTTGCTGACGTTGGACAACGAAGAAGCGCGCATCGTCATCGGCCAGAATGTGCCCTTCGTCACCGGCCAATACGCCCAAACCGGAACCAGCGTCACCGCGACCCCGTTCCAGACCATAGAACGTAAGGACGTCGGCCTGACGCTCAAAGTCAAACCGCAAATCAGCGAAGGCGGCGCTGTGCGGCTGCAAGTGTTCCAGGAAGTTTCGAGCGTAGACAGCACCAGCGTCACCAGCGCCTCGGGCCTGATCACCAATAAGCGTTCGCTGGAATCGACCGTGCTGCTGCAAGATGGCCAGACCATCGTCCTGGGCGGATTGATTCAAGACTCGATCAGCGACGGCACCGAAAAGATTCCGCTGCTCGGCGATATCCCGGTGTTCGGCGTGCTGTTCTCCTATGAAAAGAAACGCCGCGCCAAGACCAATCTGATGGTCTTCCTGCGCCCGACGATACTGCGCGACGAAGGCGTCGCCCATCGGCTGACTCAGGACAGATATGGATTTGTAATTGGGCAGCAGAAAGAGGCAGCCGCCGGCGACGCTTTGCGCAACAACGAACTATTGAACTTCCCGGCGGGCAAGGCGGGGGCGGGGGCGGCGGCAGCAACGCCGGTTGCGCCGAATACCTTGAAGAACGCGCCGGATAAGTGAACGATAGATATTCGATTCTTTTCGTGCTTTTCGTGTATTTCGTGGACAACTGCTTTTGCCGGGATAAACGCAACGCGGTGCGCGCTTAGGCTCGTCGGCGCGGCGCGGCGCGCTCGGAAATGCGGCAGCCGGGATCGATCAACACCCACTGCTCTTCTTGCTCCAAAACCAAGCCTTGCAGTTGCAAATCGCGCATCACGCGGCTCACCGTTTCGCGCGATGCGCCGACCATCTTGGCGATATCCTGCTTGGAAATTTTGCGCATCACGACTTTGCGTCCATCGACGGTTTCGGCCATTTCCAGCAGCAAACGCGCCACGCGACCATAGACGTCCAATAGCGCCAAACTTTCGATTTTGCGGTCCGCCAAGCGCAAGCGCGCCGACAAATCGCGCATAATGGATAAGGCGACATCGGGATGCGCTTTCAAGCACTGCTTGAATTCGGCCTTGGCGATCGCCAATAAGGAACTCGACTCGATCGCCACCACGGTGGCCGAGCGTTTGAAATC
Source organism: Rhodocyclaceae bacterium (assembly GCA_035283885.1). Taxonomy (GTDB): domain Bacteria; phylum Pseudomonadota; class Gammaproteobacteria; order Burkholderiales; family Rhodocyclaceae; genus DATETD01. The sequence goes on along the minus strand of DATETD010000029.1, from coordinate 9,624 downwards.
GCCCAACACCCCCATTTCGCCGAAGATTTCGCCCGGCCCCAGCGCGGACAAAATCACCTCGCGACCTTCATCGTCGCCGACTTCGACGCGCAATGCGCCCGATAATACGAAATAAATAGAGTCGGCGCCGTCCCCGGCATGCAGCACCTCTTCGCCCTTGGCGACGCTACGCAACACGGCGGCGCGCATCAAGGATTCCAGACCGGCATTGTCGAGCTTCTCGAAAATCGGCAGAATCCGCAAGGTCGTGGTTGAAACTTTCGCAACAGCGCCCATTCGATTGTCCTTATCAACGGAACATCCGACGATGCTCAATAATCGCTCAAGGCTTTATGCCGACCTAAATCGATCAACACCCACTGCCCGTCGCGCTCCAAAATCAGCCCTTGCAACTGCAAATCGCGCATCACGCGACTGACCATTTCGCGCGATGCGCCGACCATTTTGGCGATATCCTGTTTGGTCACTTTGCGCGTCACGATTTTCATGCCGTCCACCGTATCGGCCATATCGATCAACAGGCGCGCCACACGACCGTAAACATCCAACAGCGCCAAACTTTCGATCTTGCGATCCGCTAGGCGCAAGCGCCGCGACAAATCGCGCATGATGAACAAGGCGACATCGGGATTCGTCGCCAGACAACGCTTGAATTCGGCCTTGCCGATCACCACCAAGGAACTCGGCTCCACCGCCACGACGCTGGCCGAACGTTCGTAATCGTCCAACACCCCCATTTCGCCGAACATTTCCCCCGGCCCAAGCATGCACAGAATCACTTCGCGGCCTTCGTCGTCGCTGACTTCGACGCGCAAGGTGCCCGACAATACGAAATAGATAGACACGGTAGGATCGCCGGCATGGACCACCTCTTCGCCCCTGGCGACGTTACGCAATTCGGCAGCGCGCACCAGTAATTCCAGGCCGGAGTTATCCAGCGTCTCGAAAATCGGGAAGGTGCGCAAGGTCGTGGTTGAAACTTTCGCAATCGTACTCATTCGGCCATCCTCATCAAAAGTTGATATTCACTCAGCAGATTCTCGGCAACGGCTCGCCCGTCAGCCAATCGACGATGCGACGTCCGCCGAGTTGGGTGGTCAGTTGCACAAAACCATGGTCGTCCGCCACGACCTCGCCGATGCCGACCGCCTGTCGTCCCAAGGGATGGGCGCGCAAGATCGCCAACACCGAGGCCGCATCCTTGGCGGCGCAAATAACCACCGCCTTGCCCTCGTTGGCGACATATAACGGATCCAAGCCTAAAAACTCGCACGCCGCCGCCACCGCCGGCCTGACCGGAATCGCCGCTTCCTGCAACACCATGCCGACGCCCGATTGAGCGGCGATTTCGTTCAAGGTCGTCGCTAAACCGCCGCGTGTCGGGTCGCGCATGCAGCGTATCTCCGCACCCGAGTCGCGCACCGCCGCAATCATCTCATGCAAGGCCGCAGTATCCGAAACGATAGGCGAATCGAAACCTAGATTCTCGCGTTGGCTCATGATCGCCACGCCGTGATCGCCTATCGTGCCGGACAGCAGAATCGCATCGCCGGGCCGCACGCATCGTCCGCTCCAGTGTATCCCCTCCGGCAAGACGCCGACGCCTGTGGTCGTAATAAAAACCCCGTCGCCTTTGCCGCGCTCGACTACTTTAGTGTCGCACGTCACCACCGGCACGCCTGCCGCCTGCGCCGCCTGCGCCATCGATTTGACGATGCGCAGCAGATCGCTCAAGGGAAAGCCTTCTTCGAGCACAAATCCCGCCGCCAAGTACAGCGGCGTCGCGCCCATCACCGCGATGTCGTTCAGCGTGCCATGCACCGCCAGACAACCGATATCGCCGCCGGGGAAAAACAAGGGCGACACCACATGACTATCGGTCGACATGACCCAGCGCGCGGCCTTTCCCGCAAAAGTCGGCGCTGGCAGGACGGCTCCATCGTCGCCCTGCCCCAGATACTCGTTGCCGAGATGTTTGGCGAACAACTCGGCGATCAATTGCGCCATCGCCCGCCCGCCCGAGCCATGAGTCATATCGACCCGACCTTGCTTTAGGTCTAAGGGGCGTACATACGCGCGCAGTTTTTCGTTCATAGCATCGTTTCGATTGAAAGGAAGACTAGCGATTGTAACGGCCATAGCTGTAATGCGCTGCACAGGCGCCTTCGGCGCTGACCATGCACGCGCCCACGGGGTTTTCCGGAGTGCATACCGTGCCGAAGATGCGACAGTCGACCGGTCGCTTGACCCCGCGCAGAATCTCGCCGCACTCGCAAGCCGCATGGTCCGGCACGGCGCGATACTCCAACGCAAAACGCCGCTCGGCATCGAATTCCGCATATTCGTCGCGAATTTTCAAGGCCGAATTCGCCATTGTCCCCAAGCCGCGCCATTCGAATTCGCTACGCAACTCGAACACCTCGGCGACCTGCTGCTGCGCCTTAAGGTTGCCGTCGCGTCGCACCGCGCGCACGAACTCGTTCTCGACCTCGGCGCGCCCTTCGTTCACTTGACGCACCAGCATCAGAATCGCCTGCAACATATCGAGCGGCTCGAAACCGGCGATCACCACCGGCTTGCGATGCGTCGCCGCGAAATATTCGTAAGGCCGACTGCCGATCACCGTCGATACATGCGCCGGGCCGACAAAGCCATCGAGATCGACGCTCGCCGCACCGTCGAGAATGCCGCAAATCGCCGCCGGCGTCAGCACATGGCAGCACAGCACGCTGAAATTCTTCAGCCCCTCCGCGTGCGCCTGACGAATCGCCACGGCGGTCGGCGGCGTGGTGGTTTCGAAACCGATCGCAAAAAACACCACTTCGCGTTGCGGGTTGTCGCGCGCCACCTGTAAGGCGTCTTGCGTCGAATACACCATACGCACATCGCCGCCGCGCGCCTTGGCTTTCAGCAACGATAAGCCCTGCGAGGCCGGCACGCGCAAGGTGTCGCCATAGCTGCACAGTATCGCGCCGCGCTGCACGACGAGATCGATCGCCATATCCACACGCCCGATCGGCAGCACACACACCGGACAGCCCGGCCCATGCACCATATGGATCGCCGGCGGCAACAGATCGCTCAAGCCATAACGCGCAATCGCATGGGTATGCCCACCGCAAAACTCCATAAAGCTGTAGCGTCGCCCCGGTAGAACGGCGGCGGCGATGCTCTGCGCCAGATTGCGCGCCAACGCGCCATCGCGAAACTCGTCGATAAATTTCACTGCCAACCTCCCTAGAAGCCCTGCTCGATCCGGCCATTTTATGGGTAAATACGCTCGCCGCCGATTGGGATCGGGCTTTTGCCGCCGCTCGGCGCGCCGCAACGACTATTTTTGGGAAAACAAGCGTAGAAATCCATCTGAAACGCTATCGGTCAAGCCATGGCTGTAAGATAATCACACCCATCGTGAGCCAACCGAGGCGGAACTGCAATGACCACCGAAACCAAATACTGTTACCACTGTGGAACCCACCACCCCATCGACGAAATGCGCCAAATCGAAACCAAAGCGGGCAAACGCTGGCGTTGTATTCGCAGCATCAAAGCCACACAAATCAGCCCCGAAGCGCGCGCCGCGTTTGGTCGTCAAGTGTCGGAGATGAACGCCGCCGAATCGAGAAATCGGGCGCGGCGCACCAACGAATTGCGCCAAACCAAGCCGACGACCTGATTCGACACCCGCTCGACCAACCCAAACCGCGCCCACGACAAGGCGCGGCTTGCTTACGTCCCGATAAACCCTCGCAACCCTCGCTATGCCGGATATCCTACCCATCGCCGCTGCCGACGGTCATCGCTTCGAAGCCGCGCTGTATCGCGCCGCTTCAAAGCACGCCCCGCTGTTGATCTTTTTCCCGGCGCTGGGTACACCCCACCATGTTTATCGCCATATCGCCGCCGCACTGACGCGCCTCGGCATCCATGTCGCCGTGCCCGACTGGCGCGGCATCGGCAGCAGCTCGATCCGCGCCGCTCGCCGTAGCGATTTCGGTTATCGCGACATGGTCGAAATCGACGCCCCCGCCGCCATCGCCGCACTACAGGCGCACCTGCCCGAGGCCGCGTTATGGGTCGGCGGGCACAGCATGGGCGGCCAACTCTGCGGCCTGATCGCCACGCAAACGCCGGCAACGCAAGGCATGCTGCTGATCTCCAGCGGCAGCGTATTGGCGCGCGGCTATTCTCCTCCGATTCGCTATGGAATTTACGCCGTGCGCGCCGTCGCTTGGCTTAGCGCGCCTTGGCTGGGCTACTTTCCCGGCAGCCGCGTCGGCTTCGGCGGACGCGAAGCCAACGGCGTAATGCGCGATTGGCTGCATGTCGCGCGCACGGGCGACTATCGCCCCCGCGGATCGAACATCGATTATGAAAAACTACTGCCGCGACTGCATTTTCCGGTGCTGGCGTTGAATTTTGCCGCCGACCGCTGGGCGCCGCACGCCGCCGCGCAAAACCTACTCGCCAAATTCTCGAATTGCCGACGCGAACATTGGCTCTGGCAAGCCACCGATTGCAATGGACTGGATTTCGACCATTTCACCTGGACCAAACAGCCCGACATCGTCGCGCCGCGCGTGGCGCAATGGCTTTTGAGCCACTGCGCCGCTTAATCCGCTCGGCTAATCGACGATCCGTCTCGCCAGCGCCGACTTTTGCAGTGCTCAGGCAAAGCTCGCGCGCACCGCCGCCGCAATACTTTCCGCATATCGACCTACATCCGCCGCATTGCGCCCCTCCACCATCACACGCAAGAGCGGCTCGGTGCCCGAAGGACGCAACAGCACGCGCCCGCTGCCGTCGAGTCCGGCTTCGGCCTGCGCCACCGCCTGCTTGATGCCCTCGTCGTTAGCCCAATCCATGCCGGCAGGCATGCGGATATTGATTAATTTCTGCGGATACAAGGTCAAATCGGCGCAGGCTTGCTCCAAGGTCTCGTTATTGGCGCGCAACGCCGCCAATACCTGCAACGCCGCAATGATGCCATCGCCCGTCGTGTGTCGGTCGAGGCAGATGATATGGCCGGAATTTTCGCCGCCTAGCACCCAAGCGCGCTCCTGCATCATTTCCAAAACATAGCGATCTCCGACCTTGGCGCGACCGCAGTCAATGCCCAATCGACCCAAGGCATGCTCCAGGCCTAGATTGGTCATCAAGGTGCCCGCCACCCCAGCCACCGCAGACGAACGGGCGCGATGACGCGCTATCGCGTAGAGCAATTGATCGCCATCGAACACCTCGCCCGAAGCGCCGACCATAATCAGGCGGTCGCCGTCGCCGTCCAAGGCGATGCCGCAATGCGCGTGTTTCGCCAACACGGTGTGGCGCAAGGTTTCCGGCGCGGTAGCGCCCACGGCCTCGTTGATATTCAAACCATTCGGCGTATTCCCGATCTCGACGACTTCGGCGCCCAATTCATGGAACACACTGGGCGCGACATGGTAGGCCGCGCCATGCGCGCTATCGACGACGATGCGCATGCCGCGTAAATCGAGGTCGTTCGGAAAGGTGCTTTTGCAGAACTCGATATAACGCCCACCCGCATCGTCGATACGTCGCGCCTTGCCCAAACGCGCGGACTCTTTGCACACCATAGGCTGATCGAGCATCGCTTCGATTTCGCGCTCGACCGCATCCGGCAACTTGGTTCCCTGCGCCGAGAAGAACTTAATGCCGTTATCGTCGAAGGGGTTGTGCGACGCCGAGATCACCACGCCCGCTTGCAAGCGCAGCGCGCGCGTCAAATAGGCCACCGCCGGCGTCGGCAGCGGGCCGCACAACATCACATCCACTCCCGCTGCGGAAAACCCCGCCTCCAATGCGGCCTCCAGCATATAGCCGGAAATCCGCGTATCCTTCCCGATCAACACCGCCGGGTGCTCGCCGGAGGGCAAGACCTTCTCCGCCACCAGCGCCATCCCTGCGGCGTAACCGATTCGCATCACAAAATCCGGCGTGATCGGCAATTGCCCCACACGACCGCGCACTCCATCCGTACCGAAATATTTGCGGCTCATCAATCGTCCTCCAAAGTTCGAAATACCGTCAAGACATCGCGCGTCGCCTCGACATCATGCACGCGCAACACGCGCGCCCCCCGCTGTATCGCCCATAGATGCGCGGCCAAGCCGGCATACACCCTATCGTTTTCGGCCTTGCCGACGATCTGCCCCAACACGGATTTGCGCGAGAGGCCGACCAAAAGCGGCCGACCTAAAGCCGCCAATTCGACCGTCAATTCGCCCAATCGACGCAGCAAAGCGAGGTTATGCTGAAACGTTTTCCCGAAGCCGAAACCGGGATCGACGACGATACGTTCCGCCGCAATCCCCGCCGCCACGGCGGCCTCGACGCGCGCGGTTAAGAATGCCGCAACCTCCCCCACCACATCGCGATACGTCGGCTGACGCTGCATCGTCGCCGGGCTGCCCTGCATATGCATCAAGCACACGCCGGCGCGACTCGCGGCCAAGAGCGGCAAGGCCTCCGGCGCTTGCAAAGCGGTGATATCGTTAATCATATCGACGCCCGCCGCCAACACGGCGCGCATCGTTTCGGGTTTAGCGGTGTCGATCGATAAGGGAATGCCGCAATCGCGCAAGCCCTCGATCACCGGCAACAAGCGGTCGATCTCCTGCTGCGCCGACACCGCCGCCGCGCCGGGGCGCGAGGATTCGGCCCCTAAATCGAGAATATCGGCGCCGGCGTCGATTTGCCGTCGCGCATGCGCTATCGCCGCCGCCGCATTGCCGCGCCAACCGTCGCCGGAAAAGGAATCGTCGGTCAGATTGACGATCGCCATAATCAGCGGATGCGTCGCATCCAACACGAAACGACCGCAATGAAACAATAAAGGCATAGGGAGTCGTGTAAAAAAACGAACCGCCCGTATGGGCGGTTGCGATTATCGCGAGGCCGGAACCTGCGTCGTTATGCAGGCGCCGCCGCAGTCGGCGCCGCACCCGACGCACCGCTGTCGGGTCGAATCACCGGCGGCGCGGAGGATGGCTTAGGCGGTCGCGGCGCTTTTCCCGCCATAATGTCGTCGATTTGATCGGCATCGATGGTTTCAAGCTCCAGCAAGGCCTTGGCCATGCCTTCGACTTGCTCTCGATGCGCCTCAAGCAAATCGCGTGCGCGCGTATATTGTTCATCGAGAATACGTCGAATTTCGGCATCGACTTTCTGCATACTCGATTCGGAAACGTTCTTATGCGTAGTCACCGAACGTCCAAGGAATATCTCCCCCTCTTCTTCGCCATAGACCATCGGCCCCAGACTATCGGACATCCCCCATTGCGTCACCATGCGGCGCGCAATATCGGTCGCTCGCTGAAAATCGTTGGAAGCGCCGGTCGTCATTTGCTGCATGAACAGTTCTTCGGCAATCCGACCGCCGAACAACACCGCAATCGTGCTCAACAAACGCTCGCGATCCTGGCTATAGCGCTCCTGCTCGGGCAACTGCATCGTCAGCCCCAAGGCGCGACCACGCGGAATAATCGTCACCTTATGCACCGGATCGGTCTTGGGCAGCAATTTGGCGACGACCGCATGCCCCGATTCGTGATAGGCGGTGTTTTTGCGCTCTTCTTCCGGCATCACCATCGAACGCCGCTCGGCGCCCATCATGATCTTGTCTTTCGCGCGTTCGAAATCCTCCATATCGACCAAACGCTTATTCGAGCGCGCTGCAAACAACGCCGCCTCATTCACCAGATTGGCCAAATCCGCCCCGGCAAAACCCGGACAGCCGCGCGCCAGCACCAGAGGATCGACATCCGTCGCCACCGGCACCTTTCGCATATGCACTTTAAGAATTTGCTCGCGCCCGCGGATATCGGGCAAAGGCACCACCACTTGACGGTCGAAACGGCCTGGGCGCAACAGTGCAGGGTCCAACACATCGGGTCGATTGGTGGCGGCAATCACGATCACGCCAACCGAAGGCTCGAAGCCGTCCATCTCCACCAACATCTGATTCAAGGTCTGCTCGCGTTCGTCGTTGCCGCCGCCCAAACCCGCGCCGCGCTGACGCCCGACCGCATCGAGTTCGTCGATGAAGATGATGCACGGCGACTGCTTCTTGGCTTGCTCGAACATATCGCGCACGCGCGCCGCGCCGACGCCGACGAACATTTCGACGAAGTCCGAGCCCGAAATCGAAAAGAACGGCACCTTGGCTTCGCCCGCAATCGCTTTCGCCAATAGCGTCTTACCGGTTCCCGGCGAACCGACCAACAACACGCCGCGCGGAATACGTCCGCCGAGCTTCTGGAATTTGGAAGGGTCGCGCAAGAAGTCCACCATTTCGGAAACTTCTTCTTTGGCTTCGTCGCAACCCGCGACATCGGCGAAGGTCACCACATTGGCCGACTCGTCCATGATGCGCGCACGACTCTTGCCGAACGAGAACGCGCCGCCGCGCCCGCCGCCTTGCATCTGCCGCATGAAGAACACCCATACGCCGATCAGCAGCAGCATCGGGAACCACGAAACGAAGACGCTGGTCAGGAAGGACTGCTCTTCTTCGGGCTTGGCGACGACCTTGACATTATTCTTGAGCAGATCGGACACCATCCACAAATCGGGCGGCGCATACGAGGTGATCTTTTTGCCGTCGTGCGTGGTCGCTTCCAGCGTTCTTCCCTGAATCACTACGCGACTGATACGACCTTCCTTGACTTCTTCGAGGAATTGCGAGTACTCCACCAAACCGCCCGGAACCTGGCGCGCGCTGAAGTGGTTGAAGACAGTCATCAATACAACGCCGATGACAAGCCAAATCGCCAGGTTTTTGAACATGTTATTCACCGCAAAGCCTCACTTTCCCTCAATCGGCATAAACCGGAACTCCATTGTAGTGCGGAACGTCGTCGCCTGCAAATTCATATGTGGCGCTAAGATCGCGAAAACAATCGCTTCAGGCGAATCGCACATTTCATCAGCATTAAACCTCAGCCAAGCGCCCGCGCGCCAACAGGTAGATTTCGGCGCTACGATCGCGCGAAGCCGCCGGTTTTCTCACGCTCAATACGCGGAATTCGGCATTCAATGCTTGGCGTAACGCCATAAAGCCATCGCCCTGAAACACCTTAACCAGCAAATCCCCGCCTATTTTCAGGTGGTGGCGGCAGAACTCAAGCGTCAATTCGGCCAAATGCATCACCCGCGCCTGATCGACCAAAGCGACTCCGGACATATTGGGGGCCATATCCGATAAAACAAGGTCGACCGACCGCCCCTCCAGCGCATTTTCAAGCGCCGACAAGACATTTTCCTCGCGAAAATCCCCTTGAATGAATTCGACCCCATGAATATCGTCCATCGGCAACAAGTCCAGCGCAAACACTTTGCCGTTGGGCGCAACCCGCCGCCGCACCACTTGCGACCAACTCCCCGGCGCCGACCCCAGATCGACCACGACTTTACCCGGCCCTAAGAGGCGATCCTTATCGTCGATTTCCATCAGCTTGAACGCTGCGCGCGTTCGATAGCCCTGGGCGACCGCCCGCTGGACGTAGGGGTCGTTCACGTGTTCCTGCATCCAGGTCTTAGATTTTGCCTTCCTGCTCACTTACAATCCCGATATGGCAACTCTAACCCCGACCGATCGGCGAG
>DATETD010000028.1:0-5736 GCA_035283885.1 Rhodocyclaceae bacterium | reverse complement strand
CAAGCCGATCTGCCCGATTCACAAGGAAACGCCGAAGGACATGCATGCGTTATACGAAACGTTCGGCATATCCCACTATTCCAGCGAAGCCGTCGCCGACTTCCCGATCTGGATCGGCAAGCAGTGTTACATCGCTCGCTTGGACAGCAATTTCGGTGACTATTTCAAGGGTTCTGGGATATCTGCCTATTTGGTATTACGCCATCCGGAAGAAGATCAAGAGAAAGCCATCGCCTATAGCCTAACCGGACGCAGATACATCAAAAGCATAGAAACCGGCTTGGCGAAATTCGGTGGATGAACGCTAGACCCAACGAAAATCCGGCGCGACGAAACGCTAGGCCGCGTCGGGCTGGCGAACCTTCAGCGTTCGACGGCGATGCTCGCCGCCGCCCGCACGACAGCCGTCCCGCCAGCGCCGAGTTTTCAATGCGCGCTTTTGCTACAATGATTTCATGTTTCCATCCCCAGCCACGAATAGATCGTGGCGTCGAACGTAATCCCTCCGAAGAGGGGCAACCAGGAACTAGTTTTCGATGAAACACCGTATCGACCCGAAAATCGATTGCGTCTTCAAGGCCTTGCTCGGCTCCTTGGAAAACCGCAATCTGCTGGCGCACTTCCTCAACGCCATATTGGCGAGCGATCTGCATGCGCCTATCGTCGGCGTCGAGATACTCAATCCTTATAACGACAAGTAATTCCTCGACGACAAACTCAGCGTCGTCGATGTTAAGGCCAACGACGCCGCGGGATGTATCTATCAAGTCGAAATCCAGTTGCTAGGCTACCGGCATCTTCCGGCGCGCATGCTGTATACCTGGGCCGATATCTACAGCCAACAATTGCAAAGCGGCGACGACTACCGTTTACTGAAACCGACCTATGGAATTTGGCTACTCGCCGAAAACCTGATCGCCGACGACGGCGATTATTTTCATGCGTACAAAATGCGCGACGCCAAAGGCCGGACATTGATCGATCATGGCGGCGTCTGGCTGCTGGAACTCGAAAAATTCGGCGCTCAAACGATAGAAACCGAGCAGCAACGTTGGCTACAATTCTTTAAGTCGGGCGAGCAACTCGACGACAATGAACTCCCCGATTGGATGACCACTCCCGAAATGAGGCAAGCCATGACCACCTTACGCCAGTTTTCCGAGAAAGAACGCGATTACCACGCTTATCAGGCGCGCCAGAATTTCCTGCGGCAACAGCGCACAATTCAGGGGGAGATGGAACAAGCATTACAAGAAAGAGAAGCCGCGTTGCAGGAAAAAGAAGTGGCTATGCAAGAAAAGGCGGCGGCTTTGCAACGCGAAAGCCAAGCGCTCGCCGAAATCGAGCGCCTTAAAGCCCTACTGGCCCGGAAAGAGCACTGAAAATGCCGATAACAAACGAAGGCCTCCCATTCTTCCTATCGAAAGTCGGCGCTGGCGAGACGGCTCCACGCGCCAACATCGACAGCGATATCGCCCGATGAAACACCGCATCGACCCCAAGATCGATTGCGTCTTCAAGGCCTTGCTCGGCTCCTTGGAAAACCGCAATCTGCTGGCGCATTTTCTCAACGCCATATTGGCAAGCGACCTGCATGCGCCTATCGTCGGCGTCGAGATACTCAATCCTTATAACGACAAGGAAAACCGAGCAGCAACGTTGGCTACAATTCTTCAAGCCCGGCGAGCAACTCGACGATAGCGCACTCCCCGATTGGATGACCACCCCCGAAATGAGGCAAGCCATGACCACCTTACGCCAGTTTTCCGAAAAAGAGCGCGACTACCACGCCTATCAGGCGCGCCAGAACTACCTGCGGCAACAACGCACCCTTCAAGGGAAGTTGGAGGACGAGCGGAAAGAAAAACTGCAAGCCTTACTGCGCGAGCAAGCGGCGGTACAGCGCGAACAACTCGCCATGCAGGAAAAAGAAGCCGCATTGGCTGAAATCGAGCGACTGAAAGCCTTACTGAATTCTAAATAAATCACATAAGAGTTCACCGAAAAACCATGCAAATAGCTACCCCAAGCCAGCCGCTTCGCGCTCGATGAAACCGCTCGCCCCCGCCTCCTTCCTCGCTCCGGTCGACGATCTGGCCGCCGGTTTCGCCGCCCATCTGTGCGCCTGGGCCACGGCTCACGGGGCGGATGCGGCCTGCTTGCCTATCCTCGATCTGGCCGCGCAACTCGTCAGCCAAGCCTTGCAAGACGGCCATGTCTGCATCCCCTTGCAGGAACTCGCCGCCGCGTTGCCGACGCAGCGCCTCGACGAGATCCGCCGCCAGTTGCTCGATAGCCATATGGTTAGCCATATGGCTATCCATAGGGTCGCCACCGACGCGCAGCCGCAGATTCTGCCGCTGCATCTGGACCGCGCGGATCGGCTGTATCTCTATCGCTACTACGATTTCGAGCGACGGCTGGCGCGGCAGTTGCTGCAACGCGCCGCGCCCAGCGCGATCCCGGCGGGCAGCGAACTGCGGCAGGCATTGACGCAAGCCTTTCAGCATAATGCCGCACGCCTGGGCGACCGGCCCGACTGGCAAAAACTCGCGGCGGCGCTGGCCTTGCGGCAGCGGCTGACCGTGATCAGCGGTGGCCCCGGCACCGGCAAGACCACCACCGTGGTGGCGCTGCTCGCCTGCCTGCTGCAACAAACCGCCGAACTGCGCGTCACGCTCGCCGCGCCGACCGGCAAAGCGGCGGCGCGTATGCTCGAAGCGGTGCGCAACAATGCCGAACGACTTCCGCCCGAATTGCGCGCACGTCTGCCGCAGGACTCCAGCACCTTGCACCGCCTGCTCGGCGTCACCGCCGAGGCCGGGCGCTTTCGTTACCATGCGCAGAATCCGTTGCCGGTGGATGTGCTGATCGTCGACGAAGCCTCGATGCTCGACCTCGCCCTCGCCACGCGCCTGCTCGAAGCGATCCCGCCGCAGGCGCGTTTGATCCTGCTCGGCGACAAGGACCAACTCGCCGCAGTCGAAGCCGGCGCGGTATTCGCCGAAATCTCCGCCGACCCTAGCCTGTCGCCCGAATGCATCGCCGACTTGGCTGAACTCACCAGTACGCCCGCCGCACGCATCCAACCGCCGACGGCGCCGACCTCGACCCCAACGCCGATTCACGACAACGTCGTATGGTTCGTCGAAAGCCATCGCTTCTCGCAGACCTCCGGCATCGGGCGGCTCGCGGCGGACATCAATCGCGGTCAAGGCGCCGCCGCCTATGCGTGGTTGCAGCAGGCGCAGGACGATTCGGTCTGCTGGCTGGAAAACGACGAGGCCGAACTCGGCGCTACGGTACGCCACCGCCTACTCGACGCCTATCGTCCCTATCTCGATACGCTGCAACAGCCCTACGCCAGCCAAGACGAATGCTGCCGCACGGTGTTCGCCGCCTTCGAACGCTTCCGCGTACTCTGTGCGCTGCGCGAAGGCCCGCGCGGCATCGCCGCCATCAACCGACTGCTCGCGACGCAGTTGCACGCCGCCGGCCATAAAGCCTTCGGCTACCACGGTCAGCCGATCATGATCCAGCGCAACGACTATACGCTGAAGTTATTCAACGGCGATATCGGCATCTGTTTGCGCAACATAGAGCGCCCGAACGACGAACTCATGGCCTATTTCCCCGCCGCCGACGGCGGCTACCGACCCATCGCCTTGCTGCGCCTGCCCGAACACGACACGGCGTTTGCGATGACGGTGCATAAATCCCAAGGCTCGGAGTTCGCCTCCGTCATGCTGCTGCTGCCGCAAGAAGCCAGCCGCGTAACCACGCGCGAACTGATCTACACCGCCGTCACGCGCGCCGCCCGACAAGTCGCGCTGGTCGGCAGCCGCCCGGTTTTCGTCCAAGCCTGCAACCGCCGCAGCCAACGGCATTCGGGTTTGATCGATAGGATGCGGGAGACGGTCGCCGACTGGCACGGACGAGTAGAGTAGAGATGTGGCGCGGTAGCTGCCGGCTCGGTACATTTGGAGCGAGTCGTATCGCTATGGCGATATTTCGCCGACAAGCACGCCACCGCGCCGCTCACTGCCGAAATATCGCCACCCGACACGTCCTGCCGCGCGGACACAGCGCCGCTTCGACCAACTTTTCGGGCAAGGCTTCGGCCCATGACCATTCGGACGGGTAGGAGTACAAAAAGATATTCCAGAACGCACCTTCGCGCAGCACGTTGGGATTGACGCGCAGGGTGTTTTCGGCATCGGCGAATTCTAAAGCGATACGCCTAGAGAATCGCGATCACGCCTCCGTCCCGCCAGCGCCGACTTTTAGGCCGGCGGCGCCATGTCCGCGGCGACGCAGACGCGGTTGCGACCGCTTTGCTTGGCGCGATACAAGGCCGCGTCGGCGCGTTAGATCAAGGCTTTGCCCGCGTCGCCTGCGTCCGCCGCGCCGGAATAGGTCGTCACGCCGAGGCTGACGGTGACGGCGAGCCGGGCGGCGTCGTGGGCGAAAACGGCGGTGGCGACGGCGGTGCGGATTTTTTCCGCCACTTTGACTGCGGCGGCTTCGTCGGTATTCTTGAGCAAGACGAACAATTCTTCGCCGCCCCAGCGGCAGGCGACATCGGATTGGCGCAAGGTGGCGCGCAGCAAGTCGGCGATTTGCCGCAAGACGCTGTCGCCGCTCAGATGGCCTTGTTCGTCGTTCAAGCGTTTGAAATAATCGATATCGATCATGATCGCCGCCAACGGCTGTCGGCTGCGTTGCGCCTCCTCGACGCCTTGATTCAAATGCAAATCAAATGCGCGCCGATTGAACAGGCGCGTCAGCGTGTCGATGGTCGCCATTTCTTCCATGCGTTTGCGATAGCGATTCACGGTCAAGCCGACCAGTAGCAAGACCGTGGTGGTGACGAACAGAAAGGTGGCGAGGTTGAAGACGAGCACGCGGCGAATCTCGCCGAGCGCTTCGTCCTCGATGCGCTCTACGCATAAAAACCATTTCAGTTCGGGAACGTAGCGCACATTCAGCAGATGCGTTTCGCCTTGTTTCTTATACTGAAAATTGGTGCTATGGGTGCTGCTCAACACCAAGTCGGCGATCGCCGCAATGCCTTCGAGCTGACGGATATCGCCGCCGGCGTTCGGATCGTCGGCCAGCACTACCTTGCCCTGGGCATCGAGAAAATAGATGCTGCGCCCGAATCGCGCGCGATAGTTATGCAATAGCCGACTGACGGCGTCGACCGTCAAGCCGATGCCGGTGACGCCGAGCAATTCGCCGCGATAATCGAGCACACGGTAGTTGATGAAGATCGTCAGATTGTCGCTATTGGCCAAGTCCGGATCGACATTGATCTCGTAAGCCTCGGTGAGCCGGCGCACGCGGAAATACCAGGCGTCGCGCGCTTCGCTTTCGCTAACGTTCTTGAGCACGCCTTTGGCCTGGTAGTAGCGCCGCGACTTCTCGGACACCAGGAAGGTAGTGAATGCGCCGTAATGCCGCTTGACGGTATCGAGATATTTGACGATTTGCGTCGCGTCGCGCTCGCCGTCGAGTATCCAATCGCGCACGAAAGTGTCTTGCGCCATGGTCGAGGAGATCAAGATCGGTCGCACCAAGTCGCGCTGGATTTCGGAATAAATCGTGTCCGAAGTCAGGGGCAATTCGTGCGCGACGATAGCGTCATGTATCGCCGCCTTGGAGACGTAATAACTGCCCAGCGAAGTCGCCAGAAAGCCCGCCGTCAGCACCAGGGATAGCATGACGATCAGCCTG
>DATETD010000027.1:0-10614 GCA_035283885.1 Rhodocyclaceae bacterium | reverse complement strand
TTTCTTCATGGCGGCGCATCCTGGTTTGTGTGAATCCGGAAGAGAACCCAGAACCTTACCCAAAACAGCCGGAAAAATAAAATTTCACGCGCCTCCAATTACCTGATTCTTAAAGTCTATTTTTACACTCTGAATCGCTGTCAGGGGGGGCTGCAAAAGTCGGCGCTGGCGGGACGGATCGTCCCGCCGACGCACGATGCCCTCTTTTGTCCACGAAAAACACGAAAGACACGAACAAAAGCAATAAATCCATTCACCCGTCGGGTGAGCGCCAAACGACCGATATGGATTTGATTCTTTTCGTGCTTTTCGTGTATTTCGTGGACAATTGCTTTTACTCGGTTTATTTCTTGCCGCTCCAGGAGTCCTTGAGCGTCGTGGTGCGATTGAACACCGGCGCGCCCGCGGTCGAGTCGCTGCGGTCGGCGACGAAATAGCCGTGGCGTTCGAACTGGAAGCGGTCTTCGGCGACGGCGTCGCGCAAGGCGGGTTCGAGAAAGGCTTGGATCGTCGTCAGCGAGTTCGGATTCAGATCGGCGAGGTAATCGCGCCCGCCGGCGCCGGGCGCTTCGACGCCGAACAGGCGATCGTATAAGCGCACTTCGGCGGAAACGGCATGGCGCGCCGATAGCCAGTGGATATTTCCTTTGACCTTATACGCATCCGCGCCCGGCGTGCCGGATTTGGAGTCGGATAGATAGTTGCAATGCACCGCGAGTATCTTGCCGTCGGCGTCCTTGTCGCAGCCGGTGCATTCGACGACGAAGCCATAGCGCAGCCGCACGCGGTTGCCGGGGTACAGGCGGAAATAACCCTTGGGCGGTGTTTCGGTGAAGTCTTCGCGCTCGATCCACAATTCGCGCGCGAACGGAATCGGGCGCTTGCCCCAGTCGGCTTTCTGCGGATGATTCGGCGCTTCGCAGCGTTCCTCGCCATCGATGGGGTAGTTGTCGATCATCAGCTTGAGCGGATCGAGCACCGCAATGCGGCGCGGCGCGATTTCGTTGAGATGGTCGCGCATGCATTGTTCGAGCACGCCGATATCGATCCACGAGTCGGACTTGGTGACGCCGATCATCTCGGCAAAACGGCGGAAGCCTTCGGGCGTATAGCCGCGCCGACGCGCGCCGACCAGGGTCGGCAAGCGCGGATCGTCCCAGCCGCGCACATGCTTTTCTTCGACCAACTGGATCAGCTTGCGCTTCGACAGCACGACATACGACAGATTCAAGCGCGCAAACTCAATCTGCTGCGGCTGCGGCGGGGCGATGCAGCCCAGTTCGGCCAGGCGCGCGAGCAGCCAGTCGTAGAACGGGCGTTGGTCTTCGAATTCCAATGTGCAGATCGAGTGGGTGATATTTTCGAGTGCATCCTCGATCGGATGCGCATAGGTGTACATCGGATAAACGCACCAGGCGTCGCCGGTGTTGTGGTGACTGGCGTGGCGAATGCGGTAGATCGCCGGGTCGCGCATATTGATGTTCGGCGAGGTCATATCGATGCGCGCGCGCAGGATGTGGGCGCCGTCGGGAAACTCGCCGGCCTGCATGCGACGGAACAAGTCGAGGTTTTCCGCCGGGCTGCGGTCGCGAAACGGCGAATTCGCTCCGGCTTCGGTCAGCGTGCCGCGCTTGGCGCGCATTTCGTCGGCGGATTGCGAATCGACATAGGCGTGACCGGCTTCGATCAGCTTCTCGGCGAAATCGACCATCCATTGGAAGTAATTCGAGGCGTAATACAGATGCCCTTGCCAGTCGAAGCCTAGCCAATGCACCGCGTCGATGATCGATTCGACGTATTCGGTCTCTTCCTTTTCCGGGTTGGTGTCGTCGAAGCGCAGATGGCAGACGCCGCCGTAGTCTTGCGCCAGGCCGAAATTCAGGCAAATCGATTTGGCGTGGCCGAAATGCAGGTAGCCGTTGGGTTCGGGCGGAAAGCGGGTGCGGATACGCGCCGGGTCGAGCGGGACTATAGCAGCCGTTCCGTCGGCGGCAGCCGTCCCGTTAGCGGCAGCCGTCCCGCCAGCGCCGACTTTCTGCGCCGGGCCGGGTTGTCCCGACCAACGGCGCGCGGCGTATTTGCCGTTCGCCAGGTCGGCTTCGATGATATGACGGATAAAGTTTGGAGTCACGGTGGATGCTGTTTTCGAGTCGTGGTCGGCCATGATTGTTAATGCGTATGTCGTGCGCCTGCGGTCGAGGCGAAACGGCGATTCTACCTGTGTCGTCGGCGCGAGGAACGGCTGTGTAAGCTACTTCTTGAGCGGAATCGGCGTTTCGCGCGCCACCGCCACGGCGGTGACCGAGTTTTTCGGGCTGCCGCTGACGATTTTGTCGGTGTAAGTCAGATACACCAAGGCGTTGCGCGGCGCGTCGACCATGCGCACTACATGCATGGTTTTGAAGATCAACGAGCGGCGCTCGCTGAAGGCGTCTTCTTGGCGCGGCAACGGCTCTTTGAAGCGGATCGGGCCGGTTTGACGGCAGGCGATCGATACGTCGGAGACTTCCTCGGCGACGCCGACCGCGCCGGCCAGCCCGCCGCGCTTGGGTTTCGAGACGTAGCAGGCGACGCCTTCGACCTTGGGGTCGTCATAGGCTTCGACCACCAGTTGATGGGATCCCATGAGTTTCCATTCGGTATTGACGGCGCCGATTTCCTGGGCGGCGGAAAATGGGGCGAAGGAAGCGAAGATCAGGCAGAAAAGAAGATTGCGCATGGCGGATGGCGGAGGGGTTGAAGTTTCGGGGTAGGTCGCACCTTAGTCTATCGCAAACGCGTGGGGCGAATACAGTCGAGTCGACTAACCGATCGACCGATCAACCAACCATAAGGGCATGGGAGCGCGAGTGGTTGCTGGATGATGGGTAGGGGGATTTGCGCGCTCTGGTCATGATGGATAAGAAATAGGGCAGTAAACCGTGCATCTTGTCACAGTGAGCGGATAAATTAAATCGACGCTGTTGACGACAGACCGCCGGTTGTGTTCTTATCGCGCCCTTATAAGCGTTATCAACCTGCGGTCGCGCCAAGTGGGAAGTGCGTCGCAGATCGGTTTTTTTACTTGAGAGGTGGTTATGGAATTCAA
Source organism: Rhodocyclaceae bacterium (assembly GCA_035283885.1). GTDB lineage: Bacteria > Pseudomonadota > Gammaproteobacteria > Burkholderiales > Rhodocyclaceae > DATETD01. Next base: position 7,526 of record DATETD010000027.1, on the reverse strand, counting down.
ATTCAAACTTAAGCCGATTGCGGCGGCGTTGTCTTCAGCCTTGATTGTCGGTGCGGTCGTGTCGGGTTGTTTCGGCAGTTCGTCGGGCAGTTCGGATGCGCCGGCTGCGAGTACGGGGACGACTTTCACCGGCGATATCGCCAATACCCCGCTCGATGGAGCGCCCTTGGTGGCGACTTGTGCGGACGGCACGACGGGAGGAACGGCGACATCGGTGAAGGGGAGTTATTCGATCAACGTGACTTGCGCCGCCGCCAATTATCCGGCGGTGGTGGCGATCGACCAGTCGAAGATGAGTACGGCCAATGTCACCATGGCCGGGCCGGATTTGCAGTTCGGCACCTCGGACGATGAGGTCTATAAAATCACCGAGCGGGCTCCGTTGAAAGTCGCCCTGGCCAGCACTACGGATACGGCGGCCAATATGAACGCCGTGACTACGTTGGCGGCGCAGCCGATCGAAGACCAGATTGCCGCCAAGAAGGCCAATCCCACGACGGTGGCGGCGCCCACGGCGGCGGATGTCAAGACGGCCGAAGACAATGTTAAAACGTCGCTGAATCTGCAATCGTCCGTCAAATCCTCGGACCCCTTGCGGGATTCCTCGGTAGCGAAAGTGGCTGCTCAGGTATTGGAAGCCGTTGCCGTGACCAAGTCGTTGGGCGGTTCGTCGGTTTCGCCGGAAACCGTGATGAAGACGTTTTCTCAGGGAGCGAACACCGGCACCAAAATGGTCGACGCCAATAACTCGTTCGATATGACCGAAGCGAGGAAAGCGCTGACGGTGGCGGCGTCCCAGACCGGCGTTTCGACGGCGACTAAGGCGACCATCGACAGCGTTTATGCTAATTTGGATACCGTCAAGACCGTTGCCGAAACCGCCATCAAGGCCAAGGGCACGGAGATGGAGCAGGTGGTCAAAGTGGTCGGGCCGGTGCTGAATTCGAACAAAGGCGTCGATACCTTTGCCGCGACGATCAAATCGACGCTTGGCGGCACGAGCGCCGATGCGGTAGCCGCAAATAAGGCGGCGACAATGGCGTCGATATCGTCGCAGACCAACCGCCAAGCGCAGGCTAAGGCCCAGGAAATCGAGGCATCGACGACGATTACCGATGCTACCGAAAAAGCGAATCGCAAGAAGGCGATTTACGAGTCGGCCGAGACGATTCGCAGTTCCGCGGAGAAGGATTTAGCGGCGGTGACGTCGGTGACCGACGACGTTAAGGCGCGCGCGGTGGCGGGCGCTACCATGGCTGTCGGCTTGGCTGCGGATCAGATCAAAACGGCTGCCATCGGCGATCTTGTCGATAGCAGCGGCAATACCAAGTCCACAGTGAACGGCTTGGCCGAAAGCACGCGCCAGCAGGTGACTACGCAGATCGCCGCCAAGACTCAGGCGCAACTGGGCGATATCAACAAGATCGTTCCTTCGACCGTACTGGGCGCGGCCACGGTGACCTCGATCAATACGGCGGCAGCCAATATGGTGACGGCCTTGAAAGATTACACGCCGCCGCCTGCGCCGACCGGTGTTAGCGCCGCCGACGCAAATTTGGCGAATCGGGCCGCAGTGACTGCCGTGGTCGCCGCAGCAGGCACGACGGTTGATCCGACTACGGTCAAAGCGAATTTGCAGGCGACCATCAACACCGCCGTCAATAATCTGAATACGGCCTTGGCTTCGACAACGGCGGTTACGGTGGGTAGCACTACGGGTGCGTTAAGCACGCAGTCGGTCGACGACAAAGCCAAGTTGCTGGCGCAAACCGCTCAGACCATAATTCAGGGTAATACGACGACGCCGGTGAGCTTCAGCACGCCTCCCACCGTGGGTTCGGCGACGACCGCGTTGAACACGGCGGTGCAGAACGTCAATACGACGGTGGTGGCGCCTAAGGATACGCCTACGCTCAACCCGACGGCGATAACCAGCACCGGGACGGTGGTGGCTGGTCAAGAGACTTGCTCCGATTTCGTCGCCGTAAGCGGCATCAATGTCGGCGTGCCGGTCAAGCTGACGGCGACAGCCAACGGCGTAGCGGTTACGACGGGGTTCTATCTCAAATATAAAAACGGGGATGCCGTATCGCCTCCGCAGCTGCCGAGTGCGAGCGGTTTGCTGGTCGGAGCAATCAATAATGGTCAGTCGTTTGCGATGTGCGTCAAGCCCCAAGCGGTTGCCGCAGCGACCTCATACGTGTTGACCGCTCAGGTGGGCAGTCGCTACGACTTCAGTGCGAATAGCTTTGCCGATTCCACTAAGGTGAAATCCTTGAGCTTTGCCGGCAATCAGGTGGCCTCGGCGACGACGACAACGACGACAGGTGCGACGACATCGACGACCGCAGGCGGATCGACGTCGTCGGTCGCTTCGACCACCAGCACTACGTTACCGTTCTGTAATCCCTTATCCACACCTCCGGCGGCGGGCGAGTCTGTCACATGCAGACCGTTGCCCCCGTGCTCATTGACCTCGCCGCCTGAAGTGGGTGGAACGCCGACCTGCAACCCCGTAACGACGACCACGACGGCGGCGACGACGACTTCGACGGCAGCAACGACGACTTCGACGGCAGTAACGACGACTTCGACGGCAGCGACGACGACCTCGACGGCAGCAACGACGACCTCGACGGCAGCGACGACGACTTCGACGGCAGCGACGACGACTTCGACGGCGGCAACGACGACCTCGACGGCAGCGACGACCACCACAACAACGACGACGACCACTGCGCCCTCGTTGCCAGTCTTGAACTTGGCTAGTCTTGTAGCGCCTTCGGATAGTAAAGCTAACATTGGTTTCTTAAGTTCGGGTAAGGCTAATTACACGGGAAGTGCCTTGCAATTTGGGCCTTATTCAGTGAGTGGTTTGAGTGCGGCATCGGCTGTTACGGTTCCCGCAAATGCCGGATTGGGAACTTATGTCTCGTTCAAGATCAACTCGGGAACGGAAGGAACCACTGGAACGATAAATAACGGGGATACGATCACCATCTTGTTCAACTTAGCCAGTTACATTACTGGATTCAACGAGGGGCCTTTATTGTATTCAACTACACTAACACCTAAGGTCAAAATTGGCAGTGTGACTCCGGAGTTTTCAGTACTTATGTGCAGCGATCCTGCCGTCCCTCCTGGGCCGGGCAATTCCGTTTGTAAGTAGTGTGATGTAATCGTTAAGCCGAGTTGGAAAGCCCGATACCTTGCGTGTATCGGGCTTGATAAGTCGGCTCGACGCTTCCGTAAGGCCAGCTTTATTCGCGAATACTGTGAATAAAGCTGGCCTTTGTTGCGTTTAAACGTCAAATACATTCATGGGTCACGCACTAAAAACCGAGCATTACACCGTCGCCATCCCGATGAGCTGCTGCGCTTTGGCCGCGTGCGGGGTGGAGCAAGCTGAGGCTGTCTTGAAGCGCATCGCCCAGGCCATGAGCGAAGTGCTCGAACAAGCGCTTACGGACGAGCGCATCCCACGTCGCACCTTCAATGAAATAGCCCATTATTGGAGAAATGGGATGGCTTACGTGTCTGTTTAGCGTCTCGGCGCCACCGCCGCTCGAACGCCGAAAGCGGCAGAATTCGATGGATAATCCGGGAGATAGCGGGTCGTTACCGTCCCGTCAGCGCCGACTTTAGATCCATGAAGGGCAGTCGAGCGGTTGTATTGTATCGTGCTTCAAAGCTATGTAGAATGGTTGTTTTTTTGCGTTCGCTCGACGCGGACGCACGTCATGAGATGGAGAAACTATGGCAGAGCAAACAGTCGGTGTAATCGGCGCTGGAGTGATGGGCAGCGGAGTGGCCCAAAATCTGGCGCAAAGCGGTTTCAATGTCGTATTGTTGGATATTTGCGAAGCGGCCTTGCAGCGCGCGCAGCAGTCGATACGCACCAATGTGCGTTTCCAGGCGTTTACCCAGAAAGATAAAAGCAAGGTCGATAATCCGGATACGGTGTTGAGCCGGATTCAATTCACCACGGACTATGCGCCTTTGGCGCAAGCGTTCTATGTGATCGAGAACGTGGTCGAAAAATGGGAAGCCAAGAGCACGGTGTATCCGCTGCTTGAAAAGGTTTGTCCGCCCGAGACGGTGTATGCGGTCGACACTTCGTGTTACTCCGTGACCCGCGTCGGCGCCTTGACCGCGCGTCCCGATAAGGTGATCGGGATTCACTTCATGAATCCGGTGCCGATGAAGCCGACGGTGGAAGTGATCAAGGGCTGGCATACTTCGCAACAAACCATCGATATCACCAACGATCTTTTGGCGCGCATGGGCAAGAACGGCATTCTGGTCAACGATTCGCCCGGCTTCGTCTCGAACCGCGTGTTGATGTTGACGGTGAACGAGGCGGTATTTACGGTGCAGGATCAGGTGGCGAGTGCGCAACAGGTCGACGATATTTTCAAGAAATGCTTCGGTCACAAGATGGGGCCGCTCGAAACCGCCGATTTGATCGGACTCGACACCATTCTGTACTCGATCGAAGTGCTGCACGAAAGCTTCGGCGACAGCAAATACCGTCCGTGTCCCTTGCTGAAAAAGATGGTCGATGCCGGCTTGCTGGGGCGCAAGAGCGGTCAGGGTTTTTACAAATACAACGTCTAGGAATTTAATATGAATGCAAACGATATCAAGACGAAGGCTGGCGCTTTCGTGTGCCAATATTTGAATAACGCCGAGGTCGATCCGAGTCTGGATCTGTTTTCTTCGGGCATGGTGAATTCGCTGTTCGCGATGCAATTGGTGTTGTTCGTCGAGAAGGAATTCGGCGTCGCGGTGCAAAACGAAGACCTCGATTACGAAAACTTCAAATCCATCGACGCGATCGCCGAATTCGTCGGCAAGAAGCTGGGCGTCGCCGCTTGATCCATTTACGCTAACGAGGGATCTGCCATGGAAATGCAATTGAGCGAGGCGCAACGCGCCGCCCAGAACGAATTTCGCGAGTTCGTCGACCGCTGGATCGCGCCGTTCGCCGACGAGCACGATCGACGTCAAGAAATGCCGCAAGAGTTGATCGCCAAGGTGGTCGAAAACGGTTATCTCGGCGCACTGGCGCCGAAGCAGTATGGCGGCGCGGGGATGGACCCGGTGACGTGGGGCGTGCTGTGCGAGGAAATCGGTCGCGGCAGCGCTTCGTTGTTGTCCTTGTTCATTGTCCATGGCATGGTGATTCAAGCCTTGCTCAAATGGGGCAGCGATGCGCAGCGTCAGCGTTGGCTGCCCTTGTTGGCGAGCGGCGAGCGCATCGGCGCGTTTGCGCTGACCGAGCCGAATGTCGGCAGCGATGCGCGCAGCATCGAAACCACCGCGCAGCCGTGCGACGACGGCTGGATTATCCAAGGGCAAAAACGCTGGATTTCCTTCGGCCAGGTCGCCAATCTGGTATTGGTGATCACCCAGGTCGAAGGCAAATCCACCGCGTTTCTGGTCGAGCGCGGCACCGAAGGTTTTTCGACCGAGCCGATTACCGGCATGCTCGGCTTTCGTTCGGCGATGCTCGCGGACATCCATCTGCGTTCCTGCAAGGTTCCCGCCGAGAATATGGTCGGGCGCATCGGCTTCGGCTTTTCGCATGTGGCCGGCACGGCGCTCGATCATGGCCGCTACTGCGTCGCCTGGGGCTGTCTCGGTCTGGCGCAGGCCTGCGTCGAAGCCTGCTTGCGCTACACCAGCGAGCGCAAGCAATTCGGCGTGCTGCTTAAAGAGCATCAACTGATCCAAGAGTTGGTGGCCGACATGATTGCCCAGACGCGCGCGTCGCGCATGATGTGCTACTACGCCGCGAGTTTGAAGGAGCGCGGCGAGCCTTCCTTGATTATGGAGACCTCGATCGCCAAGTATTTCACCTCGCGCGTTGCGGTCAAAGCGGCGCTGGATGCGGTGCAAATCCACGGCGCCAACGGCTGTTCCGACGCCTATCCGGTGCAGCGCTATCTGCGCGACGCCAAGATCATGGAAATCATCGAGGGCAGCAACCAGATGCAGCAAATCATCATTTCGCGTTACGGCTATCAGGACGCCTCGCTGAATCGCTGGCGCACGGCCAGCGCTCCCGGAGGCGGTGCATGAGTATCGATACCAACACACAGGCCGAAGAACTGCGCCGCGAACAGAAAGAGCGCACCATCAAATGCGTGGTGTGGGATCTCGACCATACGCTCTGGGAGGGTACGTTGCTCGAAGGCGGCGTGAGCGGCTTACGCCCCGGCGTCGTCGAAGCGATGCGCACCTTCGACGGGCGCGGCATTTTGCAATCGGTTGCCTCGAAGAACGATCATGTGCTGGCCTGGAGCAAGCTCGAAGAATTCGGCGTCGCCGAGTTTTTTCTTTATCCGCAGATCAATTGGGGCGCGAAATCCGGTTCGATCGAGCGCATCGCCAAAGACCTCAATATCGGTCTCGACACGTTTGCCTTTATCGACGATCAGCCGTTCGAACGCGAAGAAGTCAAGTCCGCTTTACCCAAGGTGACGTGTTTCGATGCCGCCGAACTGGATACGTTGCCGGCGCGCCCCGAATTCAATCCGCGTTTCGTCACCGAAGATTCGCGGCGGCGGCGCGAGATGTATCAGGCCGACATCACGCGCAAGCAGGTCGAAGAGCATTTCGAAGGGCCGAAAGATTCCTTCCTCGCCAGCCTGGAAATGAAGATGAGCATCCACCCGGCGCGCGAAGAAGATCTCAAGCGCGCCGAGGAATTGACCTTGCGCACCAATCAGCTCAACACCACGGGCTTCACCTATTCCTACGACGAATTGAATTTCTTCCGTCAGTCGGATACGCATAAGCTGTGGATCGCCGGCCTCGACGACAAGTACGGCGCCTACGGCAAGATCGGCTTGGCCTTGATCGAATGCGACAAGGAAGTGTGGCAGATCAAATTGTTGCTGATGTCGTGTCGCGTCATGGCGCGCGGCGTCGGCAACGTGCTGATCAACCATATTCGCAACCAAGCGCGCCGTCATGGCGTGCGTTTATTGGCCGAAATGCTGCCGAACGATCGCAATCGCATGATGTATATGACCTACAAGTTCAATCACTTTCGCGAGATCGAAAAGATGGGCGAACTGGTGATCTTCGAAAACGATCTGTCGGCGGTGCAAGCTTTTCCCGCTTACCTGCAACTGGACATCGGCGAATAAGGTATGGGCGAACCTGGACGCAGCATTCAAGGCATCGAACTGTTCGATGCGACAATGATCGATGCCGGTTGTCGCGGCTATTCCGGCGCAATCTTCGACGGGCGTTACATCTATTACGCCCCCCTGAACAACGGCAATTTTCATGGACGGGTGCTGCGTTACGACACGACGCTAGCCTTCGAATCGCGCGCCGCGTGGGTCGAATTCGATAGCGCGCAGATCGACCCGGACAGTCGCGGCTTCGTCAATGCGCTGTTCGATGGCCGTTATCTGTATCTCGTGCCGTATTTCAATGGCCGCCATCATGGCCATGTCACGCGCTATGACACCCAGTCGCCGTTCGAGCAGGCTACAAGCTGGCAGACGTTC